>NZ_JBRREH010000024.1:0-51466 GCF_056760175.1 Stenotrophomonas sp. STEN021
GCGCAGCCCCCGTCGGCGGCGGGGGGGTTGGGCCCCCCCCCCCCCGCCCGCCCCCCGCCCCCCCCCCCCCCCCCCCCCCCCCCCCCCCCCCCCCCACTACGGTTTGGCTTTGCCGGGAAAGCCCCTGCCGAGCATGGCTCGGTACTACCTGTTTGGCATTGCCGGGAAAGCCCCTGCCGAGCATGGCTCGGCACTACGGTTTGGCTTTGCTGGGAAGGCCTCTGCCGAGCATGGCTCGGCACTACATGCTGGTTAGCCGGTGTTCTGCACGCCCTGCGATACGCCGTTGACGCAGGCGACCAGCGCGCGCAGCAGGCCCTCGTCCTGGCGGTCGCTTGCGCGCCAGCGCTGCAGCAGGTCCACCTGCAGGATGCTGATCGGGTCGATATAGGGATTGCGCAGGCGGATCGACAAGGCCAGCCGCGGGTCCTGTTCCAGCAGTTCCTGCTGGCCGCTCAGGCGCTTGACCCAATGTGCGGTCAAGGCCAGCTCCTCGCGGATCAGCGGGAAGAACTGATCATGCAGCGGACCGGCCAGTCGCGAGAACTGTTCGGCGATGTGGATATCGCCCTTGCTCAGCACCATCGACATATCGTCGAGGAAGGTCTCGAAGAATGGCCAGTCGTGCGCCATTTCGCGCAGGGTCTGCTCATGCCCGGCATCGGCCGCCGCCTGCAGGCCACTGCCCACGCCGAACCAGCCCGGGATCACCGCACGCGCCTGGCTCCAGGCAAACACCCACGGAATCGCGCGCAGGTTGCTCAGCGCCGCATCCTGGCCCAGACGCCGCGAGGGGCGTGAGCCCAGCGTCATGCGCTCGATCACATCGATCGGCGTGGCCTGGCGGAAGTAATTCATGAACTGCGCATCGCCGACAAAGGCGCGGTAGGCCACCGAGCTCTTCTCGGCGACCAGCGCCATCACCGGCTTCCACTGCTCCTCGCGCGGCTCCTCGGCGCGCGGGCGCAGGCTGGCGCGCAGTACCGCGCCTGCCGACTGCTCCAGCGAACGCAGCGCCAAGGCGCGGATGCCGTACTTGCGATGGATCACCTCGCCCTGCTCGGTCACACGCAGGCGGCCACCAATGCTGCCGCGCGGCGAGGCATTCACCGCATGCGTGGTCTTGGTGCCACCGCGGCTGATCGAACCACCACGACCGTGAAAGAAGGTCAGCTTGACGCCGTATTCGGCGGCGGTGTCCAGCAGCTCCACCTGGGCGTGCTGCAGGCCCCAGCGCGAGGCGGCGATACCGCCGTCCTTGCCGCTGTCGGAGTAACCCAGCATCACCATCTGCACGTTGTCGCGCGCGTCCAGATGCGCGCGGTAGACCGGATCGGCCAGCAGGTCGCGCAGGGTGGCGGTGCCACGCTGCAGGTCGTCAACGGTTTCGAACAGCGGTGCGATATCCAGCGGCACGGCATTATCCGCATCGACCAGACCACCGCGGCGCGCCAGCGCCAGTACCGCCAGCACGTCGCCGCGGTCATGCGCCATCGAGATGATGTAGCTGCCCAGGGCATCGGCACCGTGGCGACGGCGTGCGTCGGCCAGTGCCGCGAATACCTTGTCCAGGCGCTGCCCGGCCTCGTCTTCGCCACGTGCCAGCACTTCGCTGCCGGCCGCATACGGCGACAGCAGCTGCGCGCGGGCGACATCGTCCAGTGCATCGAACGCATCCTGCCCGCCCAGCACTTCGGCCAGCGCGCGCGAATGCACGCTCGACTCCTGCCGCACATCCAGCCGCGCCAGATGGAAGCCAAACGTGCGCACGCGCCACAGCAGGCGGCGCACCGAGAACCAACCGGCATGCTTGCCCTTGTTGGCTTCCAGACTGTCCAAGATCAACTGGATGTCATGGATGAATTCTTCCGGCGATGCATAGGCACCCGGCGCATCCTCCACGGTGGCCTGCAGGCGTGCACGCATGCGGTCGTTGAGCAGGCGGTACGGCATGTCGGCATGACGCGGGCGCGACTTCACCTGCGGCAGCAGCTGCTGGTACTCCTGCACACGCGCCTGCACTTCAGCACTGACGCCAACCAGTTCGGTCGACTGGCTGAGCAGGCTGGCCAGCGCCAGCATGTCCTTCAGGTACAGCGCGAGCACGGCGTTGCGCTGCGCGTTCAAGGTGTTGGTGATGGTGCCGGCGTCCACGTTCGGATTGCCGTCCATGTCACCGCCCACCCAGGTGCCAAAACGCAGCAGGCGTGGCAGCGGCAGGGTGCGGCCCCAGGTGTCGCGCAGCGCCTGCTCCAGCGATTCGTAGAACACCGGGATCACCCGGTACAGCACACGGGTCAGATAGAAACCGACATGCTCGCGCTCGTCGTCCACGGTTGGCCGCACCGGCGAAGAATCGGCGGTCTGCCAGGATGCGGTCAAGGCCATGCGGAAGCGCGCGGCATCGGCCGCCTGCTCGCCGGGCGTGCGTTGGCCGTCGAGGTTGTCGACCAATGCGGCAACCATCAGCTGTTCTTTTTCCAGCAACGCGCGACGCACCGCTTCGGTGGGATGCGCGGTGAACACCGGTTCGATGTCGATCTGCGGCAACCACTGCGCCAGCTCTTCCGGCGTCACGCCCTGCGCCTTCAGCGCAAGCAGTGCGTCATGCAGGCCTTCCGGCTGCGGGCGCTTGGTGCCTGCACGCTGGTAGTCGCGACGGCGACGGATGCGATGCACGCGCTCGGCGATGTTGACCACCTGGAAGTAGGTACTGAAGGCACGCACCAGCGCTTCGGCGTCGCGCGGCGAACGCCCGGCCAACTGCGCGCTGAGCGGAGCCAACGGCGCTTGGCTTTCACGACGGGCAATCGCCGCCGTGCGCACGTCTTCCACCTCGTCGAGGAAGCCGGGCGACACCTGTTCGGAGATCAGATCACCAACCAGTGTGCCGAGGCGACGCACATCGTCGCGCAGTGGCAGATCGGGGGTGGCGAAGACAACGCTGCTGCGGTACTCGTTCATCTAAGACGTAGAGCCTGAAGAGCGGAAACCCGTCAAGCCTACCGCAAAAATCAGCACAATTTTGCAGTGCACCAAACCTGAAACAGTTGCATCTGAATGTTGTCTGGCAGCTGTCCTTTTGGACAGAAAGGTACGCCGGAGAAGTCAGTTCAAGGACATGACGAAACAGCGCTTCACCTGTAGTGCCGAGCCATGCTCGGCAGAGGCTGTGCCAGTAGTGCCCCAATGCCGAGCATGGCTCGGCACTACAGATGGGCGCCAAAGGCTACCCCTCCCCAGCCCTCCCCTTTGCGCTGCGCGCAAAAGGGAGGGAGTCGTTCGTCAGCGCTTCTTGCCGGCTTCGGCACCCAACCAACGGTCCAGCCACTCTTCGCTTTCGGCCAGCATGGTCATGATCGATTCGCGGGCGCGGTAGGCATGCGATTCGTTCGGCAACATCACCAGCCGCGAGGTGCCGCCCAAGCCCTTCACTGCGGCGAACATACGCTCGCTCTGGATCGGGAAGGTGCCGGAGTTGTTGTCATCCACACCATGAATGAACAGGATCGGGTCCTTGATCTTGTCGGCGTAATTGAACGGCGACATCTGCTGGTACACGTCCTGCGCCTGCCAGTAGTTGCGCTCCTCAGCCTGGAAACCGAACGGCGTCAGCGTGCGGTTGTAGGCACCCGAACGCGCGATGCCGGCCTTGAACAGACGCGTATGCGCCAGCAGGTTGGCGGTCATGAAGGCACCATAGGAATGGCCGCCAACCGCAATGCGTTCACGATCACCAACACCACGCTTCACCACTTCGTCCACTGCTGCCTGTGCGCTGGCAACCAGCTGCTGCACATAGGTGTCGTTCGGCTCGGTGTCACCTTCGCCGACGATCGGCATGGTCGGGTTGTTCAGCACCACATAGCCCTTGGCCAGGAAGGCCTGCGGCCCCCAATAGCTGATGGCATTGAAACGGTACTTGGAGCCGCTGACCTGGCTGGCGTCGGCAGCGGATTTGAACTCGGCCGGGTAAGCCCACATCAGCAGCGGACGCGGGCCATCCTTCTTGGCGTCATAACCCGGCGGCAGCAGCAGATCGGCGGTGAGCTCCACGCCGTCGGCACGCTTGTAGCGGATCTGCTCCTTCTTCACTCCACGCAGCTGCGGCAGCGGATGGGCGAAGTGGGTCAGCTCGACCGGCGTGGCATCAGCGGCCAAACCACGCGCGTACAGATTGGCCGGTACGTCATTGGATTCGCGATAAGTCAGGATGCGACCTGCTTCGCCTTCGATGATGCCCAGCGGCATTTCGTAGTACGGCGCCTGCGAATGGAACAGGCGCTCGCTCTTGCCGCTGGCCAGATCGACGCGGTCCAGGAACGGACGATCACCTTCAACCGATGCACCGTCACCAATGCGATAAAAACCTGAGCCATCGGCGGTCAGCTGCAAACGCGAACGGCCGCGACCGTCCATCTGCAGCAGCGGCTCGCCCGGGTCGCTGTAACGGTCATCCTCCGAACGCTGGACCAACAGCGTCGCGGCCTGATCCAGGTGATCCGGGGCGATCTTCCACTGCTTCACCTGGCGGCTCTTCCACCAGTACTCATTCAGCAGCGCCAGCTCGCCATTGGCCCAGGTTGCGCCGGCATAGCGTGAACCCAGCTGCGCCAGGGTCACTGGCGACTTGTCGAACGGCGCCGCCTGCATCAGCACCGCATCACGCACCTTGGCCTCACGCGCAGGGTCACCGCCATCCTGCGCTTCAGCCCATACCAGCGTTGCCGCAGCGTCAGCACGCCAGCTGATCGAACGTACGCCGGTCGGCACCGCGTCATTGCCGGTCGGCAGGCCATCCACCAACGGCAGTTTGGCGACGGAATGCGCCACCCTGCCCTGCGCATCCAGCACATCGATATGGCGCGGGAAGCTGCTGACCGGCACCGCATAGGAGAACGGCCGCTGCACGCGCTGGCTCAACAGGTAATTGCCATCCGGCGAGGCCGACAGGCCCAGATAGATGCCCGCCGCGCCAACCGGCTTGCTGTCACCGCTGATCGACACCCGCACCGGTTGTGCCTGCATGTAGTACTCGAACAGACGCGCGTCGTCTTCGTTCTTCAACAGGTCCTGGTAGGTGCGCACCGTGCGCACGCCCTGCCCGGCCTCGGTCTGCTGCACCGCCGGCCCGGTAGGAACACCGTCACCGTGCGGCGGCTCACCCTGCCCGGCAGGACGCTGCATGACCAGCAACGCATCACCGCCCGGCAGCCACGCATAACCGTTGCCGACAATGCTGTTCAGGCGTTCGGCTACCCGCCGCGCACTGGCGGTCTCCACATCCACCAGCCACAGCTCGTTACTGCCGGTAGCCGGATTCAGCTGGTTGAAGGCCAGGTACTTCTGGTCCGGCGACCACGCCAGCGAGGCCACCGACAGCGGCTGCGGCAGGCCGCTGATCTGGCGCTCCTTGCCATCGGAGGTGGAGGCCAGCCACAGCTTGCTGCCGAACGAGAAGCGGCTGTCGGACACGGTTTTGGGATTGATGCGCAGGCCGGCCAGCTTCAGCTCCGGGGCCGCCACCTGGGCGATGGACGGCAGCGCCGGGGTCTGCAGCAGCGCAGTCAGGTCACGCTTGGGCGACAGGTAAAGGCTGGGCGCACGCGGGGCATCCACCACCGCCTGCAACGCGGCCGACGGCAGCCGGTAGCCTTCACCCTGCTGGGCGCCCTTCTGCGCCGCAGGCGGGGTCAGCGCCATGACCGGCGGTACCGCCAGCAGCAGGCCGGCGCACAGCACCAGTGCGGCTGAAGCACGACGACGGCGGTGGGGAGACAGATTCATGGCGCATTCCTATTGGACGGAAACAATCCCCCAACTTAACAATCCCCCTCGCCGATGGCCCCTGCCGTTGGTTGGGCCCGCGGCGCGGGCACCTCGCCGCGATATACTGAGCGGCCCGTTCCGAGGGGCGCTGCGACCGTTGGGTGGACCTGTCCACTACAGCCCGTGTTCTTGCACGGACGTCACCAACGGCCAGGCTCGGACGGCTTTCACGCAACAACGGCGCCCGGCGAACGCGAGCCTGCTCGCACCACACCGGAGCTCTGAATGAACGCTGTTGCCGCTACCTTCTCGCAGGAAGGTGATTACAAGATCCGCGATATCTCGCTGTCCGATTGGGGCCGCAAGGAACTGGACATCGCCGAGCACGAAATGCCGGGCCTGATGTCGATCCGTCGCAAGCACGCCGCTACGCTGCCGCTGAAGGGCGTGCGCGTGACCGGCTCGCTGCACATGACCATCCAGACCGCGGTACTGATCGAGACCCTGAAGGACATCGGCGCCAACGTGCGCTGGGCCTCGTGCAACATCTTCTCCACCCAGGACCACGCTGCCGCCGCGATTGCCGCCACCGGCACGCCGGTGTTCGCCTGGAAGGGCGAGTCGCTGGAAGAGTACTGGGACTGCACCCTGGACGCGCTGACCTTCACCCTGGCCGACGGCACCCTGACCGGTCCGGAGCTGGTGGTCGATGACGGCGGCGACGTCACCCTGCTGATCCACAAGGGCTACGAGCTCGAGAACGGCAGCAACTGGGTCAACGAGCCGGCTTCCTCGCACGAAGAACAGGTCATCAAAAACCTGCTCAAGCGCGTTGCCAGCGAGCGCCCGGGTTACTGGGGCCGCGTGGTCAAGGATTGGAAGGGCGTCTCCGAAGAGACCACCACCGGCGTGCACCGCCTGTACCAGCTGGCCCAGGCCGGCACCCTGCTGATCCCGGCAATCAACGTCAACGACTCGGTCACCAAGAGCAAGTTCGACAACCTGTACGGCTGCCGCGAGTCGCTGGCCGATGGCCTGAAGCGCGCGATGGACGTGATGCTGGCCGGCAAGGTGGCCGTGGTCTGCGGTTACGGCGACGTCGGCAAGGGCTGCGCGGCCTCGCTGCGTGCCTACGGCGCGCGCGTGGTGGTCACCGAGATCGACCCGATCTGCGCCCTGCAGGCCGCGATGGAAGGCTTCGAGGTCAACACCATCGAATCCACCCTGGGCCGTGCCGACCTGTACGTCACCACCACCGGCAACAAGGACATCATCCGCATCGAGCACCTGAGCGCGATGAAGGACCAGGCCATCGTCTGCAACATCGGCCACTTCGACAATGAGATCCAGGTCGATGCGCTGGTGGCCTACAAGGGCGTGCAGCACGTCAACATCAAGCCGCAGGTGGACAAGTACATCTTCCCGAACGGCAACGCGATCTTCCTGCTTGCCGAAGGCCGCCTGGTCAACCTGGGCTGCGCCACCGGCCACCCGAGCTTCGTGATGTCCAACTCCTTCGCCAACCAGACGCTCGCACAGATCGACCTGTGGGCGAACAAGGACAGCTACGAGAACAAGGTCTACCTGCTGCCGAAGAAGCTGGACGAAGAAGTCGCCCGTCTGCACCTGGAAAAGATCGGCGTCAAGCTGACCACCCTGAGCCAGGAACAGGCCGACTACATCGGCGTGCCGGTCGACGGCCCGTTCAAGCCGGACCATTACCGCTACTGATTTGCTTTGCCCTGCTTTGCTTTGGCCCCTCTCCCTTTCACGGGAGCGGGGTTGGGGTGAGGGCAGCTTCGGCCGGTAAAGCCCCTGCCGAGCATGGCTCGGCACTACAGTCTTCTCGCGCACGCTGGAAGGGTAGGAATGAGGGCAGGCTTTGCAAGGAACGGGCGCCGCAAGGCGCCCGTTCTGTTTGCGGCACAATCGGCCCTACACGATTGTCAGCCGCGGCCATGACTGCACCTGTCCCCGAAGCCATCACCACACAGCTCGCCCTCGCCTGCGATGTGATCCAGCGGCAGCTGGCAGCCAACCTGCTCGCCATCTACCTGTACGGCTCCGCACTCGACGGTGGTTTGAAGCCACGCAGCGACATCGACCTGCTGGTGATCGTGGCCCAGCATCCCGACACCGTTACCTTGCGATATCTGCAACGCGACCTGCTGGCGATCTCGGCGCCGCCTGGCCGGCATCCAACACTGCGTGCGCTGGAAGCGACGGTGATCGCACAAACCGAAATCAAGCCTTGGCGCCATCCAGCACGTCGCGAACTGCAGTTCGGCGAATGGCTGCGGCAGGGCATCCTGGCCGGCATCCTGGAACCGCCCATGCAGGACCCCGACCTCGCCATCCTGCTGACCAAGGCCCGCCAGCACAGCATTGCCCTGCATGGCCCCACCCTCGCCGAACTGCTGCCGCCAGTGCCTGGGCACGACTTCAAGCAGGCATTGGCTGACACCCAGGTGTTGTGGAACACCGCAGAGGATTGGCACGGCGAAGAAGCCAATATCGTGCTCACATTGGCGCGCCTCTGGTACAGCGCACAGACCGGAAACATCGCGCCGAAGGATGTCGCCGCGGAGTGGCTGCTGCAGCATCTGCCGGAGCAGCATCACGCCGTTGTCAGGCAGGCGCGGCAGGAGTACCTCGCCCCGACCGGCGCCACTCTCCCTTGGCCTGCCGCACCACTGGCTGCTTTCATTCACACCGCCAAGGCGCGCATCACCGGGATCCTGCAGGCGGGCACCAGCTGAGTCGCCAACAAGCGACCTTTGCCGCATCATTGCCCAGCCTCCCTCCTTCCTGGAAACGCAGATGGCCAGCAGCGAAAAAGTCCAAGGCCCGGCATCGTACTTCCCGTCCATCGAGAAAACTTACGGCAAGCCGGTAGCGCACTGGCTGCAGCTGCTCGACACCGTCAAGGACAGGAAGCACATGGAACAGGTGGCCTTCCTCAAGGAACAACACAAGATCGGCCACGGCCATGCCAATGCGCTGGTCGCTTACCAGCGGGCACAGAGCGGAAGCTGACAGCACCCGTATGCGATAGGCGCATGCCCCTTTCGGACGAGAGTCACGACATGCAACCCACCCTCATCGAGCGCCCAGCTTTCACCGTCATCGGCATGGAGGCGATCTTCCGCGACGGCGAAGATGGCTACGCCGAACTCTGGCAACGCTTCATCCCGCGCGAAAAAGAAGTCACCGGCAGGGTCGACCCCGTCGTCAGCTACGGCGTATGCGAGCCGCAGCCGGATGGCACGGTTCGCTACATCACCGGCTTCGAGGTACAGGACGACGCGGCGATCCCGCAGGGCATGGTTCGCTTCCAGGTTCCTGCTCAACGCTATGCCGTGTTCACCCACACCGGCACCGCCCCGCAGATCAGTACCAGCTTCCATGCCATCCACGATCACCTGCTCGCCGAGCACGGACTACAGGCAAAACAAGGCATTGACCTGGAGCGCTACGACGCGCGTTTTGACGATCCGTTTGATCCGGCCTCGCAGATGGAGCTGCACATCCCGATCGGTTGAGCGGCAGCATGCAGTCCCAGCTGGCAACCAAGCCAAACGGGCGCTCTACGGCACCCGCTTCGCATGCGCGCGGAACGTCAGCCGCGGTGAATCGAGACACCACCATCGACCAGCATCGCCGCGCCGGTCATGAACGAAGACTGGTCCGAGGCGAGAAACATCGCCGCTGCCGCCAATTCGCACGGATCAGCGATACGCTTCAATGCATGCAACTGCGCCACCTGCGCCATCGCCTCGGGCGAACCATTCATTTCATGCGCCATCGGTGTATCGGTGCCACCGGGCAGCAAGGCATTCACCCGCAGCCCCTGCGGCCCGAACTCCGAGGCCAATGCCTGGGTCAGGCCGATGATGCCGGACTTGCTGGCGGCATAGGCGGCGGCACCGGCGAAGCCCACCGTATGACCAACGAAGGTTGAAGTGAATATCAGGCTGCCAGCTCCGCCACGCAGCATTGCGGGTGCCTGGTATTTGGCGGCCAGGAACATCGCGGTGAGGTTGGTGTCCAGCGTGCGCTGCCAATCGGCCAGAACCAGCTCCGGGGTCGGCCCCAATGGCCCCATCGTGCCCGCATTATTGAAGGCCACATCCAGCCGGCCGAACCGGTCCAACGCCAAATCGACCAAGGATTTTGCATAGCGTTCTTCGCAGACATCGCCCGGCAGGCAAACCGCGCTGCCGCCCCTGCTGGCAATCTCAGCGACAAGCCGTTCCAACTCGGCAGCGCGGCGCGCTCCCAACACAAGTGCCGCTCCTTCGGATGCGAACAACAATGCTGCAGCACGACCAATACCGGAACTGGCACCGGTGATGATCACAACCTTTTCATGTAACTGCTTCATGTAAGCTCCAATCAACGAAGGAGTTGCATGCTGCACCCACGGCGGCAGCGTCGCCCGCCAGATTCGGACACCAAAGCCGACAAGCCAGAGCCACAACCGGGGTCAACGCTCGATGGCTGATACCACGCCACAGGAGATGACATGAGCGACTTCACCGATGTGCGCTTCACCCTCGCCGTGCAGGACCTGGCAAGGTCCACCGACTACTACGCTTCAGTGCTCGGCCTGCAGATGGATTTCACGGCGCCCGGCTGGAGTTTCATGTCACGCGGCAGCTTCCGGGTGATGCTGGGCGAGTGCAGCGACGCCCTCCCTCCGCAGGCACTGGGTGACCATTCCTGGTACGGCTATGTGACAGTCTCCGATGCTGCGGCCCTGTTCCAGGAATACCGCGCAGCCGGGGCCGAGTTCACCCAGGCACTTGCCGACAAACCCTGGGGCATGCGTGAATTCGGCGTCCGCACCATCGACGGCCACCGCCTGATGTTTGGCCAGGAGCTGTAACGCAACACGCTGGTGCAGGCCAGAGGAAGTTCCGTGTGACAACGCGCAGCATCTGATCAGGAATCACCCGCATGCAGTGGATTGATGATCTTGAAGTAGAGGCCTGGAACACCGTGATCGAAGAACTGGTCTGGCACCTGCGCAACGGCCGCACGCCGACCACCATCACCCGCCAGTTCGAGCCCGAACGAGGCATCGCATTCCGCTTCAGCAGCGCGCCTCCCTGCTTCCTGGCCATCGCCGATAGCGCGCTGGAGCATCACTGGAAGGATGCCGTCGCCATCATCGGCCGTTTCCCACAGCTCAACGCCACCCGCCTGCATTGCAGTTCCGCCGGCCCGGCGCCGCCACGTCGCGGCCCCGCCTAGTTCGCCTCCGGCCGCCGACGCAGGCTGCCCAGCAGCTGATCCCATACCTGCAAGGCCTCTTCATCACTGGCGAACGCCTGCGCTGCCTCCGTGCTCAACTGCAAGGAAAGGAAGGGGCGTTGCAAGGACTCCGGCTCGCCCTGGAATTCCCACAGGAACCGGTATTCGCCACCATCGCGGACCAGCAGTTCCTCGCCTCCCAGACCGTCCACATCGCGCCTGCCAGCGCGCAGTCGCCGCGCGTCGGCAGGCAGCACAGCTGTACGTTGCAGCAGCCCAACATCGGCTCTACCCACCACTCGTGACATCACGCTCAACCGCGCCCCCGCGTGATCTGGAACCTGCAACGCGACAATCAGCTCCTCGGTATTGATGCGCGCACCATGGATGAACCCCGAATCGACGCAGAATCCGGGCCCGCTCGGCAATGCCGCTGTATCCCGATAGTGGATCCGTGAGCGCAGCGCACGAAGGTTCTCGATCGCAGCAGGACGCCTTGCCGCCTCCGTCTGCCCGCTGATCAGGAACATCACCTGATGAACGGGATCAAGAACATGGAGTTCCTGCAACTGACCCGCACGACTGCTGTCGCTGAGCCAGGATGTCTGCACCACCGCATCCGCGTCCAGATCAGTACTACCCACCCACATGGCATCACCCGCGCGGTGCTGCTTGCCACGCAGCTCTGCCTCGCGCGCGGCAAGCATCTGCTGGAAGTCGGCGCGGGATACACCCTGCTGTGTGCTGATGCGCTTGCCCGCATGGATGTAGGCGGACTGCGTTGCAGGCGCCGACAGCGCATCAATCAGAAACCGTCCGATACAGGAAGTGCTTACCGGAGATGTTGCCTGCCCCGTCTGCGTCAACATCAGCAGTGTGAGGGCCACCAAGCCACTGATGCGGCACCGGAAGCGCTGTTCTGTCATCGAAATCACGGCATTGCGCTCCATGCACCGTCCTGTTCGAAATCCAGCAGCCCGCAGCATCATCTCCGTGGCTGCCGAGATGAAAACCGCAGGGCATGGAATACCATGCCCTGCCGATCTTACCTCTGGGCGTCTCCGGTGTGGCCCCACGTGAGACACCGGAGCCTTGATTCAGGCCAGATCCGGGTGCCGGTCAACCAGACCCTGCTTGCGGCGCTCCAGCTCGGACAGCTTCGTCTGCAGGTCACTGATCTCGCCATCAAGCTCTTCCACGCTGGCTTCGATGTGATCATAAGCCTCCTGCAGCAGCTCGCGCGCTTCGCGGCGGCTGCCAGCGTTGGGCGTATCACCACGCATCGGCTTGTTGGCCGTCTCATGCATGAAGTACGCAGTTACCAGGCCAATCAACGCCACCACCATCAGGTAGTAAGCAGGCATCATCAGATCGCCAGTGGTCTCAACCAACCAGGCGGCGAGCGTCGGGGTAACACCGGCAATGATCACCGAGATGTTGAACGCACTGGCCAGCGCGCTGTAACGCACGCGCGTCGGGAACATCGCAGGCAGGGTCGCTGCCATCACACCGATCAGGCAGTTCAACAGCACCGCCAGCAACAGCAGGCCGACGAAGATCAAACCGGTGTTGCCGCTGGTGATCAGGTGGAACGCCGGAATCGCGGCAACCAGCAAACCAAGGCTACCTGCGGCGATGAACGGCCGACGGCCGATACGATCACTGGCCATGCCAACGAAGGGCTGCACGAACAGCATGCCCACCATCACCACGATGATGATCAGCACACCATGGTCCTCGGAGTAATGCAGGTTGTGCGACAGGTAGGTGGGCATGTACGTCAGCAACATGTAGTAGGTGACGTTGGTCACCAGCACGATACCGACGCAGACCAGCAGCGAACGCCAGTATCTGGTCACGATCTCCTTGAAGGAGATGCGCGGTGCGCTGCCCACTGCATCTTGGTCTTCCTTCTCCATGCGCTCGAGCTGCTCGGTGAACGCCGGTGTTTCCTCCGCTGCGTGACGCAGGTACAGGCCAATCAGGCCCAATGGTGCAGCGAGGAAGAACGGAATACGCCAGCCCCATTCAAGGAACTGCGCTTCGCCAACGATGCTGCTCAGCAATACCACCACGCCGGCACCGGAGACGAAGCCGATGATCGAGCCGAAATCCAGCCAGCTGCTGAGGAAGCCACGTCGCCGGTCCGGTGCGAACTCGGCAACGAATACCGCGGCACCGGTGTACTCGCCACCGACGGAGAAGCCCTGCGCCAGTTTGCACAGCAGCAACAGGATCGGCGCGAGTATGCCGATGCTTTCATACGATGGAATCAAGCCAATGCAGAAGGTACTGACCGCCATCAGGATGATGGTTGCCGACAGCACTTTCTGCCGGCCGAATTTGTCCCCCATGACCCCGAAAAACACGCCGCCCAGCGGACGTACCAGGAACGGCACCGAGAATGTCGCCAATGCGGCGATGGTCTGCACGCTGGGCGAGGCTTCGGGAAAAAACACCTTGCCCAAGGCATAGGCGACAAAACCGTACACACCAAAATCAAACCACTCCATCGCGTTTCCCAACGCGGCGGCAGTGACTGCTTTCTTTACTTTTGCCTTATCGATGACGGTGATGTCTTCGATTTGCAGCGGCTCATTGCGGATAGTGGATTCACCTGTAGACATGACAGGACCAGTCCTCCCGTTACTGAGTTGATTGCGTGCTTGGCCTTGGCTTGCATGAGTTCGCGCAGGCCGTGATGCGCACGAAGGAATGCCCCGCGGCGAGGCCACGGGAACGGTCAGGGACAGAGAAAACCGGGGTCATCCCGGTAAGGCGCAGTGCCGGCTGTCCAAGCATCAACAGGCAAGGTGCCTGTGCGTAATCGCTGAATGATGCTGAGCCGATGCATTCTACGCGAACAGCTGTTAAGGCTTGTTAAAGACGCGTCCACAGTGATGTCATGCAAACGCGAAGCACACTGAGCCTCAACGATGAATGCGGCGAAACATGCCTGATAGCAGCACGATGAGGCCTGTCATAGCGCAGCCTGCTGCGTAGCAGATGATGTCGCCCCACGAAAACGTGTTGCCGATGATCGTGTACATCACATCGCCACGCACATAGCCAAGCCGCTCGGCGACATGGAAGTACTGGGCGAATTCGATGCCACAGGCGAACACGAACACCATCAGCAGAACCAGATAGTCGTTGATGCGCAGTACGCTGCGGATCATCGCATAGAGCAGGACCACCACCAGCACATCGCCGAGATAGGCACGTATCCACGACACATGCGGCAGACGTGTGGCGATGATCACCTCGACAGCGAACACCAGCAGCGCCAGCAGCAGATGCCAGCGACTGATAGCGAACCTGCCACTCAGCTTCGTACTGAGCGGAACTCGATCAACGCCAGTTTGCATTGGCACCCCAGAATTCCACGGCACGTGCATAGGCAGCACGATCAATCGGCACACCGGAGCCACCTTCTTCAACACCCAGCGCATTGCGCATCATGGTGATGGGTGCCATCGGGATTTCTTCAGCAGTTGCGGTATACAGGCAACCCACGACGCCCCAGTCGGCTTCGATCGGCGAACCTTCCTTCTCCAGCTGTTCGCGGCTGTAAAGGATGACCACCAGGTAGTTGGCTACCGGCGGTTCCACACCTTCAAACCAGCGCACCAATACCGGTAGCTCCTCGCGACTACGCGCCTCGTAGCCAGAACGCAGCAGGTGCCGGTTCTGCTCGGTGACCGGTACGGTCAGGCAGCGGGTGCTGGTCCAGTTCCTGTAGACGTGCAGCTTGCAGAACGGCGCATAGCCATCGAGTATCTTGTCGGCAGCATGCGTGTTCAAGTACTGCTCGAACTGCTCGGCACTGCAGTCCTGGATGGTATTGGCACGCGGCGTGCGCGGAAACAAACGGGTACGTGCAAACGGCGTCAGGTAGATGGACATCATCGCTTCCAGCAAAGGAGGGCGACATTGTCGGCGATCAATGCGAAGACCGGAACCATCGCACGAACGCCCACTGCATGCAGTGGGCGTCCCGGATCCATCTCAGGCCTGCGCCTGCGCCTCGTGCTCGGCGACATCCATCGAAGGCGTGCGCCAACCAGAGTTGACGCCCCATAGATAGAACACGATGCCAATCGCCGCCACTAGCAACAGATCCCAGCCGTAGCCGAGGTAGCCAGCACCGCCAAACGTCGTGCTGCCAGCCCATGACACCAGCGCCAGCAACGGCAGATAGCAGATCAGCCACAACGCGCCTTTCAGCTGGCGACCGAAATCATGCCAACCGATCTTGCGCTGGTAATAGATGTACACAGGCAGGGCGACAACCATCAGCAGGATGATTTCACCGGTCAACGGCCAGCGTGCCCAGTACAGCAGCTCGGTGGCCATCACGAACGCCACACCCGCCAGTATCGGCAGCGCGATGACCCGCAACGGGCGATGCATGTTGGGCGCGGTGCGGCGCAGCGACATCACGCTGATCGGCCCGGTCATGTACGAAATGACGGTGGCTACCGAGATCACCGCCGCCAGCGTGCCCCAACCACGGAAGAAGAACAGGAACAGGAACGACACCACCAGGTTCAACCACATCGCCGGGCGCGGTACGCCCCAACGCGGATGGATGTCGCCCAACACCCTGGGGGCCGTTCCGTTCTGCTGCATGCCGTAGATCATGCGCGCGGTGGTGGCGGTATACGTCATGCCGGTGCCGCTGGGGCTGACAAAGGCATCCACGTACAACAGCATTGCCAGCCAATGCAGGTTGAGGATCAAGGCCAACTGGGCAAACGGTGAACGGAAGTCGATGCCATGCCAACCGTGCTCGGCCAGCATCTGGCTGGGTACCGCGCCGATGTAGGCCACCTGCAGCAGCACATAGATCACCGCCGCCAGCAGGATTGAGCCAACCACCGCGAACGGAATGCTGCGACCGGGGTTGCGCGCCTCGCCTGCCAGATTGACCGGGCTCTGGAAGCCGTTGAAGCTGAAAACAATACCGGCCGTGGCGATCGCGGTGAGGATGGCGGAGAAATCCAGGATCGGTGTGCCCGGCCCTTTCAATCCAACCGAGAAGTTTTCGGAGTGGAAGCCACTGGCGATCAAGGCCACACCGGTCAGCGTCGGCACGACCAGCTTGAAGATGGTGATGGCGCTGTTGGAGTGCGCGAACAACTTCACGCTCCAGAAGTTGATCAGGAAATAGACCACCACCAGCACCGCGGCGATCAGCAGGCCGGCATGGCTGAGCTCACCCATTCCACCGGGCTGCTGCACATACATGTCCTGCGCCCACTGCCACGGCCAGGACGCCATGTACTGCACCGAGGCTTCGGCCTCGACCGGGATGACCGAGACGATGGCGATCCAGTTGGCCCAGGCGGCAATGAAGCCGACCAACGAACCGTGCGAGTAATGGCTGTAGCGCACCATGCCGCCGGATTCGGGGAACATCGCGCCCAGCTCCGCGTACGTCAGCGCGATGGTGAGGATGATGGCCGCGCCCAACACCCACGCCCAGATCGCCCCTGGTCCTGCCAGGCCGGCGGCGCGCCAGGCGCCGAACAACCAGCCTGAGCCGATGATCGAGCCCAAGCCGGTAAGCATCAGGGCGATGGGGCCGACGTCACGGCGGATGGCGCTGGAGTCGTTCATGCTGGCTTTCCGGTTGAGGCGACGCCGAAGTGGCGCTGGCGTTGGATCATCGCAAACCGAACGTTAAGCCGAGCGTGGTTTTTGCTGGCTGGGCGCTACTGCCAGAACCGGCATAACCAACGGATTGCCACGGTTCATTGACATGCCGAAAGCGGCAAAGCCCTGCCCCCTCCCTTGCGCCGAAGGCGTAGGGGAGGGTTGGGGAGGGGTGCTCCGCGCAGGAAGCTCAACCTTCAAACGGTTCTGGCTTGGTGCTTCTGATTCTGCGTTCAAACGAAGTGCCGGAGGTAAGAAAAAAGCCAAGAGCAACAGCTAACAGCAAAAGCACCCCTCCCCAGCCCTCCCCTTGCCTACGGCAAAAGGAGGGGGCGTAGTGCCGGGCCATGCTCGGCGGGAGCCCTCCCGCTGGCGCATGCAGGAGCGGCGCGAGCTTCCAATGAACATCGTCCTCATCGCATACATATCTACGACGCAACTCCGACAACAGCACACCGACAGTGGCAGCACTCCCGCGTAGATGACTGCCATGTCGCCGTCCGATTCACTCAGCAATTCACTCAGCAAAGTTCCCGCCATCACCCTCGGTTTCTGGATCATCAAGATCCTCGCCACCACCTTGGGTGAAGTCGGCGGTGATGCCGTCACCATGTCGATGAACCTCGGCTACCTGATCGGTACGGCCCTGTTTGCCACCGTGTTCGCAGTTGCGGTATTCGCGCAGATCCGCTCGCCAAACTTCCGGCCCTGGGTTTACTGGTTCGCCATCATCGCCAGCACCACGGTCGGCACCACTCTGGCCGACTATGTCGATCGCTCGCTGGGCATTGGCTATACCGGCGGCACCACCCTGCTGCTCGCCTTGCTGTTGGGCACGCTCTTCGTCTGGCAACGCAGCACCGGCAGCATCTCGGTTACCCGGATCAATTCGCCGCGCAGCGAGCTGTTCTATTGGCTGACCATCACCTTCTCGCAGACCCTGGGCACCGCGCTGGGCGACTGGGCGGCTGACACCCAGGGCCTGGGCTATACCGGCGGCATCGCCTTGTTTGGCGGGCTGCTGGCGTTGGTGGCGCTGTTGTACTTCTGCACCCGCATCTCCCGCACCGCCCTGTTCTGGTCGGCCTTCGTCCTGACCCGGCCGCTGGGCGCAGTGGTCGGCGACTTCCTCGACAAACCCCTGGACCACGGCGGCCTCGCCCTTAGCCGCTATATCGCCACGGTTGTTCTGCTGCTGGCGATTGTCGCCTGTATCGCCCTGCTGCCACAGCGGCCGGCTCGCCACGCCCACTGAAATTACTCCGGCCTGCTGCGGTCTCGGCTGAAACCATTGAACATCCATCTTGATAGAGAGATATAATCCCCGTCATTCCGTCAGACCCGGCCGCTTCCGATGACCGCGCTCAGCTTCGAGTTCTACCCGCCCAAGACCGACGACCAGCGCGCCCAGCTGGACCGCACCGCCGCCAAGCTCAAGGCCCACGCGCCGGAATACGTGTCGTGTACCTTCGGTGCCGGTGGCTCGACCCTGAGCTATACCTCCGAGACCGTGCGTCACCTCAACCAGCACCACGGCCTGCAGGCGGCACCGCACCTGTCCTGCGTCGGCGGCACCCGCGAGGAAATCCGCGAACTGCTCAAGCTGTATCGCGCCATCGGGGTAAAGCGCATCGTCGCCCTGCGCGGCGACCTGCCATCTGGCATGGGCTTTCCCGGCGACCTGCGCTACGCCTCCGAGCTGATTGCCTTCATCCGCGCCGAGCACGGCGATGCCTTCCGCATCGAGGTCGGTGCCTATCCGGAAACCCATCCCCAGGCCAGCGACGCACTCACCGATCTGCGCCATTTCAAGACCAAGATCGATGCCGGCGCCGATGCCGCCATCACCCAGTATTTCTACAACCCCGACGCCTATTTCCATTTCGTCGATGCCGCACGCAAGCTGGGCGTGGACGTGCCGATCATTCCAGGCGTCATGCCGATCTCCAACTTCAGCCAGCTGCGCCGTTTCTCCGAACAATGCGGCGCAGAGATTCCGCGCTGGATCAGCAAGCGCATGCAGGCCTATGGCGACGATGCCGAATCGGTACGCAGCTTCGGCGCTGACGTGGTTGCCGGGCTGTGTGAGCGCCTGATCGCCGGCGGCGCACCGTCACTGCATTTCTACACGCTCAACCTGGCCAAGCCGACCAATGCCGTGCTGGAACGCATCGGCAACAACTGAACCGTCATCACTTCCTGCGTGCACAGCCAGCCGCTACCCTTGGCCGATGCGCCTGTTGTTGCTCCTGCTGCTCACCTGCTCCGCCCTGCCGGCATTCAATGCGTGCGCGCAGCAGATCAACCGCTGCACCAATGCACAGGGACAAACCGTCTACGGTGACAAGCCCTGCGAGGTGATGGGCGCGCGTGCACGCCTGCTGCCGAATCCACGCGCGGTTGGCAGCAGTGGCTTGTACCGCGACAGCTGCGCACGTCGTCTCAGCGAAGTGGTAGCGCAGATCCAATCGGCTGCCGATGCGCGCGATCCCAATCGTCTGTCGGGCATCTATCTGTGGACCGGGCTTTCCAATGCCGCCGCGACCCGGGTCATGGACAGGCTGGATGAGATCGTGCAGCGACCGCTGATCGACATCGCACCGGTGTTTCCGGAGGAGCCGGCCTATGTTCCTGCACCGACCGAACCCTTCACCTATACCGATGGCACGCCGGTCGATCCTGCGCAGGCCGCCGTCAGCGCTGGCTATCCGGATGTGCAGGCGATCAGCAACACCGGCAGCGGCCCACGTCGTCCAATTGCTTTGCGCCTGGAGCAGACCCTGCCGCGCAGCGCCACGCCAACGCGGACCATCCTGCATCTGCGCCGCCAATACAATTGCTTCTGGATCACCCTGTAAGCGCGACGCGATACCGTCAGCTGCTCAGATCTGCGGCCACAAAGCGCGAATCGCGGCCACACCCAAGGCGCCATGCCGACGTGCGATTTCGACATCGCCAGCACCCATGCCGCCAATCGCATAGATCGGCAACGAAACCCGCTCGCGCAGTTCGACGAAAGCATCCCAGCCCAGGCTGACCGCATCCGGATGGGTAGCGGTGGCCTGCACCGGACCCAGCACCGCAAAGTCGCAGCCCAGCTGCTGTGCCGCCTGCAACTGCGCAAGATCGTGGCAGGACGCCGCCACCAATAATGATTCCGGCAAAGGCCGTACCTGCAGCTGCAATAGCTGCTCGCTACCCAGGTGCACGCCAACACCCAGCTCACTGGCCAGCTCGATATCGCGGTTGATCAGTACTTCCACCTGCTTGCCAAAGCGCTCCACCACGGTTCGGGCCAAGGCCTGGCGCTGCGCTGCCATCGGGGTGCGCAGCTGGATGCGGCGGATGCCACCGGCGATGGCGGCCTCGATCGACCCCAGCCAGGCGTCCTCGCCGTCAGTCGGCTCAGGCGTGACCAGGTAGTGGCAGGGCTGGCGCAGCGCCGCCACCACCGGCAGGTCGGCTGGTGGCATCGAATAGCGCGCCAGCTTGTCCGGGGATACCCAGGTAATGGCCTGGCCCTCACGGCCACGCGCCGTGCCCTTCCAGTGGCGCACGCGGCGCACTTCCAGGCGCAGGCGCTTGTCCGGGTAGATCTGCGGCACGTCCATCACCCACTCGCCGATCTCGGCCTCGATGCCCAGCTCCTCGCGCAGTTCACGCACCAGCGCCTGCTCTGAGGTTTCGCCGGGCTCGCGCTTGCCGCCGGGGAATTCCCAGAGGCCGGCCATGTCGCTGTCGCCGGTGCGCCGGTTGAGCAGGATGCGACCGCGCGCGTCGGTGATGACGGCGGCCACGACGTGGATCGAGCGTGAAGGAGATGTCATGGACTGAGCATGCCGAAAACAGGGCTGTTGGTGCAATCGTTCGCTGAGCCCGTGTAGTGCCGAGCCATGCTCGGCAGGGACCTTGTCGGCGATGCATCGGACAGGTCATCGGTTTCGCGGCTTACGCCGCTCCCACAAAAACCAAGCCGACTGTAGTGCCGAGCCATGCTCGGCAGGGGCACTACCTGCGATGCATCGGACAGGTCATCGGCTTCGCGGCTGACGCCGCCCCACAAAAGCCAAGCTGACGGTAGCGCCGAGCCATGCTCGGCAGGGGCACTGCCGGTGAAGCCCATGCCGAGCATGGCTCGGCACTACAGGGGCAAATGCAAAAAAGCCCCGCACTTGGCGGGGCTTTTGGTCAGTTCAGTTGGCCGTGGCAGTGCTTGTACTTCTTGCCACTTCCGCACGGACACGGGTCGTTGCGGCCGACCTTGGGCGCGTTGGCCTCGTCGATCACTTCCGCCGCTTCCTCGTCGGCGCTGTAGCCGCCGTTGTCCTGGTGCTGGAACTGCGACATCTGCAGGCGCGCTTCGGCCTGCTGGCGCTCCAGCTGCTCCATCGCCAACACTTCTTCCTCGCTGCGCACACGCACGCGCGACAGCATGGTGATCACTTCGCGCTTGACGTCCTCCAGCATCTGCGAGAACAGCTCGAAGGCTTCCTTCTTGTATTCCTGCTTGGGCTGCTTCTGCGCGTAACCACGCAGGTAGATGCCCTGGCGCAGGTAATCCATGCGTGCCAGGTGCTCCTTCCAGCTCTGGTCGAGCACGGTCAGCATCACGTGCTTTTCCAGTGCGCGCATGGTCTCGGCGCCAACCGCCGCTTCCTTCTGCGCGAAGTGCTCGTCGACGCGGTCGATCACCTTCTGCACGATCGCCTCGGCATCCAGTTCTTCGTGCGCCTTGACCAGGCCAACCACGTCCATCTCCACGCCAAACTCGCCTTCCAGCGTGGCCTGCAGGCCCTGCAGGTCCCATTGCTCATCCACCGAGTTCGGCGGCACGAAACGGGACACCAGGTCATAGATCACGTCGCCGCGGATGCCGTCGATGTTTTCCTTGACCGACTCGGCGTCCAGCAGCTCATCGCGCTGACCGTAGATCACCTTGCGCTGATCGTTGTTGACGTCGTCGAAGTCGAGCAGGTTCTTGCGGATGTCGAAGTTGTGCGCTTCAACCTTGCGCTGTGCCTTCTCGATCTGGCGGCTGACCATGCGGTCTTCGATGACGTCGTCTTCCTTCATACCCATCATGCGCATCGCCTTCTGCACCCAGTCAGAGGCGAAGATGCGCATCAGGTTGTCTTCCAGCGACAGGTAGAAGCGGGACGAACCCGGGTCACCCTGACGGCCGGAACGACCGCGCAGCTGGTTGTCGATACGGCGAGATTCATGGCGCTCGGTACCGACGATGTGCAGGCCGCCAGCAGCCTTGACTGCTTCGTGACGTTCCTGCCATGCCGCCTTCAGTGCGGCCTTCTGCTCGTCGCTGATGTCTTCACCCAGCTCGTGCAGTTCGGTTTCCAGCGAGCCGCCGAGCACGATGTCAGTACCACGGCCGGCCATGTTGGTGGCGATGGTAACCGAGCCCGGGCGACCGGCGTTGGCAACGATGGTCGCTTCGCGGTCATGCTGCTTGGCGTTGAGCACTTCGTGCTTCACGCCAGCCTTGCGCAGGTGCTCGGACAGCATTTCCGAGGTTTCGATCGAGGTGGTACCCACCAGCACTGGCTGGCCGCGCTTGGCGCATTCTTCAATGTCCGCCAGCACCGCGTTGAACTTGCCCTTGCGGTTGAGGAACACCTGGTCCGGGTAGTCCTTGCGCACGGTCGGCTTGTTGGTCGGGATGACCAGCACTTCCAGGCCGTAGATGCTCTGGAATTCGAACGCTTCGGTATCGGCCGTACCGGTCATGCCGGACAGCTTCTTGTACATGCGGAACAGGTTCTGGAAGGTGATGCTGGCCAGCGTCTGGTTCTCACGCTGTACCGGCACGCCTTCCTTCGCTTCCACCGCCTGGTGCAGGCCGTCGGACCAGCGGCGACCGGCCAGGGTACGGCCGGTGAACTCGTCGACGATGACGACTTCGCCATCACGCACGATGTAGTCCACGTCACGCTGGTAGATGGCGTGCGCGCGCAGTGCGGCGTTGAGGTGGTGGACGACGGTCAGGTTCTGCGCGGCGTACAGGCCGTTGTCGTTGTCCGCTCCAATGATGCCGGCTTCGCGCAGCAGCTCTTCGGCGTGTTCCATGCCGGCTTCGGACAGGAAGACCTGCTTGCCCTTCTCGTCGACCCAGTAGTCGCCCTCGCCTTCCTCGGCTTCCTGCTTGATCAGGCCCGGCACCACGCGGTTGACGCGGATGTACAGCTCGGGGGAGTCGTCGGCCGGACCGGAGATGATCAGCGGGGTACGCGCCTCATCGATCAGGATGGAGTCGACTTCGTCGACGATGGCGTAATGCAGGCCGCGCTGGTAACGGTCGGCACGGGTCAGCGCCATGTTGTCACGCAGGTAGTCGAAGCCGAATTCGTTGTTGGTGCCGTAGGTGATGTCGCTGCCGTAGGCCTCGCGCTTGTCGCTGTGCGGCATGCCCGGGTAGACCACGCCGACGCTCATGCCCAGCCAGTTGTACAGCTTGCCCATCTGCGCCGAGTCGCGGCGGGCCAGGTAGTCATTGACCGTGACCACATGCACGCCCTTGCCTTCCAGCGCGTTGAGGTAGACCGGCAACGTTGCCACCAGGGTCTTGCCTTCACCCGTGCGCATTTCGGCGATCTTGCCCAGATGCAGCACCATGCCGCCGATCAGCTGAACGTCGTAGTGGCGCATGCCCAGCACGCGCTTGGAGGCCTCACGGCAGACCGCAAAGGCTTCCGGCAGCACCTTGTCCAGGGCTTCGCCAGCGGCGATGCGCTCACGGAACTCGGGGGTCTTGGCCTTCAGCTGGTCATCGGAGAGCTTCTGCATCTCCGGTTCCAAGGCATTGATCTTGGCGACGATACGGTTGAGCTGGCGAAGCTGGCGCTCGTTACGGCTGCCAAAAACGCGGGTAAGCAGGCTGTTGATCATTGAAGGAACCGGTTTGAATGAAATGCCGTGCGACCTGGCTCACCCCCTGGGTTCACCGGTCACAAACGAAACAGGGCGCAATGCGCCCTGTCGATGGCAACGCCTATTGTAGCTTGGGGCGGACGCTTGAGTTTCAAGCACCCCCAAACAAGTCAGCCGGAGCTGACCTGCTGCCCATCAGCCACGGCTGACCCGGCCGACCGGCGTATTGCCGCCCTCGCCGAGGAATTTGCGCGGATTCATCACCACGCCGTTCTGCCAGACCTCGAAATGCACGTGGGCGCCGGTAGAACGGCCGGTAGAGCCGGCCTTGGCCACTTCCTGCCCGGCCCGCACCAGCCCGCCTTCACGCACGGTCAGGCGCGAATTGTGCGCGTACAAGGTCTTGTAGCCGTTGCCGTGGTCGATCTCGACCACATTGCCGTAACCGCCCTTCACGCCGGAGAAGCTGACCACACCGTCGGCCACGGCCAGCACCGGGTCGCCTACACGGGCGTGGAAGTCCATGCCCTTGTGGTTGCCAACACCGCGACCGAACGGGTCGGCACGGCCACCGAAGCTGGAGGTGACGTAGGTATTGCGGATCGGCATGCGCGAGGGCACGGCGTTCTGTTCGAGCTGGTGGTCGAACAGCAGCGACTCCATCACCGACAACTGCTTGCCTGAAGCAGCGAAACGCTGCTCCAGCACCTGTAAGTCGCTGTTTACCGCGCTGACCGGGATGTCCTGGGTCGGTCCGGGTTCGCCTTCACCCATACCCGGAGTTTCCTGGAAGTCGAACTCGCCGTCTTCCAGCTTGCCCATCTGGGTCAGACGCTCACCCAGGGCATTGAGCCGGGTGGCCTGCGCCTGCAGCTCGCCAAGGCGGGCGGCGAGTGCATTGACCTGGGTCTGAGCGTCGGCGCGGACCTTGGCCAGCTCCTGTTCCTGATGGTCAACCTTGGACTGCAGCGCCGCATCACCGGCCATGCCGATGGCGAAGCTCAGGGCCACGCCCATCAGGCAGCCAAGGCCAAGTACGCTACCCAACAGGGCTTGAGGACGATCCTCAAAGAACATCTGAACACGTGAAAACGGCGTCTTGGCCTTCTGTTCACGCGTTTTGATTACGATCTTTTTAAATGTCATTGAAAAATTCTTATGTCAGAGCCGAAATCCAGTGTTCGTTCCCGTTCCGCGCCCAAACAGGCGCTGGAAGCGGCGATGGCGGACAAAGCAGGAAATCCGCTGCGCCGGGCCCTGTGGCTCGATGCGATGGACTGGCAATTGCGCCCCCATTTGCCGCCGGCGCTGGCTAACCGTTGCCGGTTGGCCAATGTGGACGGCGAACACCTCGTTTTTCTCGTCGAATCGCCGGTGTGGCACGCCAAAGTAAGGCTTGCCGAAGACCAGCTGCTCGACGCGGCCCGATCCATCGGGCTGAAGGCCACCCGGGTGACCGTCAAGACTGCGACTGCGTCCGCGCACTCCCCAGTGCGTAACGATCAACGCAGCACAGCAGTAAGCGAAGCCACGCATAAAGGACTGCGCGACGCCCTGGCTGCCCTGCAGGATGTGAAATCAACAAAGTCCTGAGGGGCCACCGGGCGCCTGATCGGCCCCGGTCTCCACCCGGCCTTTCAAATGACCGGATTGAAGCCAGCAGGAATCCTAGCCGCGGAATGCAGCGAAGGAGTTAGTCTTTTGTTAATTAAAAGTTAAATTCAGGCTGAAAGCCTGATCGGGTTCACACAACGACCACAAATGGGAATAGTCGTGCTCCGTAAAAGCCGCGTCTCTTACGAACTCGCCTCTATTTAACTTAGGCGTAGGCCGGGATGCCGTACAGCACCGGATCCGCGGCTACTGGAGAGTCGTAGCTGGCCCATTCCCAGGCACTCTGGTCGGCCAGAAGGGCGCGTACCAGCTTGTTGTTCAGCGCATGGCCGGACTTGAAGCCCTCGTAGGCACCCAACACCTGCCCACCGGCCAGATACAGGTCGCCGATGGCGTCCAGGATCTTGTGGCGGACGAATTCGTCGGTATAGCGCAGGCCGTCGTCATTCAGTACGCGGAACTCGTCGAGCACGATGGCATTGTCCATCGAGCCGCCCAGGCCCAGGTTGCGCTCACGCATGTACTCAAGGTCACGCATGAAGCCGAAGGTACGGGCCCGCGAGATCTCCTTGATATAGGCGGCCGAGGAGAACTCGATCTCCACCCGTGACTGCTTGGCCGGGATCATCGGATGATCGAACTGGATGGTGAAACCCAGCTTGTAGCCCTCGTACGGCTCGAAGCGAGCAATCTTGTCACCGTCGCGCACTTCCACCGTCTTGAGGATGCGCAGGAAACGCTTGGCCGCGTCCTGCTCGACGATGCCCGCCGACTGCAGCAGGAACACGAACGGGCCGGAAGAACCGTCCATGATCGGCAACTCCGCCGAGGACAGCTCAACGATGACGTTGTCCACGCCGAGGCCGGCCAGGGCCGACATCAGGTGCTCAACGGTCTGGATCTTGGCGCCTTCACAGGTCAAACCAGTGCACAGGGTGACTTCGGTGACCAGATCGGCACGCGCCGGGACTTCCACCACCGGATCCAGATCCACTCGTCGGAACACGATGCCATGGTCAACCGGTGCCGGGCGCAGGGTCATATAGACCTTGTCACCACTGTGCAGGCCGACGCCGGTGGCGCGGATCGTGTTCTTGAGAGTGCGTTGCTGGATCATGTGTATGTAAGGCCGGAGGGGCCACGCACGCGCAGCCAGGGGGACAAACAAGAATAACACGCGTTAACACGCGCCCTTTGCAGTGCCAAATTCGGCCGTCAGCTGCCGTCCAGTACCGAAAATATCGCCGGGCCGGCCTTGGCCCGGCGATAAAGGACATGGTATTCCCGCCGGGGTGGACAGCCCCGACGTATCAGCTCTGTTTCCAGGCGCCGACCAGTCCGACCCACGGCGCCGTTGCCGGCGCACGCGATGATCGGGCCTGGATGGCCCCCGCTACCGCATCAGTCAGCCTGGCGGCGCAGGAACGCCGGGATGTCCAGGTAGTCGTTCGGCAGCTCTGCAGCAGCCGGCGACGCCGACGAGGTGGAAGCAGACACGGTGTCCGAGCTCGGACGACGCAGGCCCATGCCCATGGTGTGACCCACGGCCTTGGCCACGGCATCGGCCGGGCTCTCGTACTCGTCGAACTCGGCCTGGCCGGTGGTGGCGTTACGCACCAGCTTGATCGGGCCGCGCTCGCCCGGACGCTGGGCGTTCTTGGCAACGGCACGGTTCAGGCCGGTGGCAACCACGGTCACCTTGATCTCGTCACCCAGATCCGGATCGATCACGGTGCCGATCACCACGGTGGCGTCTTCCGAAGCGAAGGCATGCACGGTACGGCCGATTTCGTCGAACTCGCTCATGGTGATGTCGGTACCGGCGCTGATGTTGACCAGCACGCCATTGGCGCCGGCCAGGTTCACGTCGTCCAGCAGCGGGTTCTGGATCGCGGCTTCGGCAGCTGCCTGGGCGCGGTCATCACCACGTGCGGTGCCGGTGCCCATCATCGCCAGGCCCATTTCCGACATCACGGTGCGCACGTCGGCGAAGTCGACGTTGATCAGGCCCGGACGCACGATCAGATCGGCGATGCCCTGCACGGCGCCCTGCAGCACGTCATTGGCAGCACGGAAGGCCTGCACCATGGTGGCGTTGCGGCCGAGTACGGTGATCAGCTTTTCGTTCGGGATGGTGATCAGCGAATCGACGTGCTGGCTCAGCTCCTCGATGCCCTTCAGCGCCACCTGCATGCGGCGACGGCCTTCGAACGGGAACGGCTTGGTGACCACGGCCACGGTCAGGATGCCCATTTCCTTGGCCAGCTGTGCCACCACCGGTGCAGCACCGGTGCCGGTGCCGCCGCCCATGCCGGCGGTGATGAACACCATGTCCGCACCCTGCAGGGCGTCCATGATGCGCTCACGGTCTTCCAATGCGGCCTGGCGGCCGACTTCCGGGTTTGCGCCTGCGCCCAGACCCTTGGTTACGTTGGTGCCCAGCTGCAGCTGCAGCTTGGCGCCACAATTCTTGATGGCCTGCGAGTCGGTGTTGGCGGTGATGAATTCCACGCCATCCACGCTGCTGTTGACCATGTGCGCCACGGCGTTGCCGCCGCCGCCACCCACGCCAACGACCTTGATCACCGCGTTCGGTGCCATCTTTTCAATCAGTTCGAAATGCGCCATGTCCATGTCCTCTCTATTGCCGTGATTGGGTCGGGCATCCGGGAAGAATCCTTCTCCTTCTGCGCCCGCCCGCACCGGCGAGTTGTTTTAGGTGTACCGCTTCGGGTTGCCCCTGCACGGTGGTTGTTGCTTGCTTCAATGACTGCGTTACAGCACTTCGTCTTGCCTTACTGCTTGCCCTTCTGACTGCCTCACTGCCCTGCTACCGGTACCGCGCTCAGAACTCGCCGCGGAACCAATTCTTCAATTTGTTGAACATGCTGCCGGCGCGCCCGGTGGGCAGCGACGGACGCCGCGGGTGTTCGATCTGGCTGCCCATCAGCAACAGGCCAACGCCAGTTGCGTGCACCGGATTGCCGACCACTTCGCCAAGGCCGGTGACGTGCTGCGGAATGCCAACGCGTACCGGCATCTGCAGCATTTCCTCGGCCAGCTCGACCACGCCTTCCATCTTCGAGGCACCGCCGCTGAGCACCAGGCCCGCACGCACCATTTCCTCGAAGCCCGAGCGACGCAGTTCGGCCTGCACCATCTCGAAGATTTCCTCGTAACGGCCCTGCACCGCCTGCGCCAGCGAATGACGCGGCATGCGACGCGGCGGACGGTCGCCGACCGACGGAACCTGGATGCTTTCCTCGGCGGTTGCCATCTGTGCCAGCGCGCAGGCGTAGCGCACCTTGATCTGCTCCGCTTCCGGGGTCGGCGTGCGCAGCATGTGGGCGATGTCGTTGGTGACGTGGTCGCCGGCAATCGGCAGCGATGCGGTATGGCAGATCGCGCCCTGGATGAACACCGCGATGTCGGTGGTACCGGCGCCGATATCAACCATCACCACGCCGAGCTCGCGCTCGTCGGCGGTCAGCACCGCCACGCTGGAGGCCAGCGAGGACAGCACCAGATCGTCCACCTGCAGGCCGCAGCGCTGCACGCACTTGCTGACGTTTGCGGCGGCAGACTGTGCGCAAACCACCAGGTGGGCATGCACCTCCAGGCGCACGCCGGTCATGCCGACCGGATTGCGGATGCCTTCCTGCGAATCGTCCAGCACGTACTCGCGCGGGATCGCATGCAGGATCTTCTGGTCGGCCGGTATGGCCACGGCCTTGGCCGCTTCCAGCACGCGATCCAGATCGCCCCAACTCACTTCGCCTTCGCGGATCGGGGTGATGCCCTGCGAGTTGCGGCACTGCACGTGGTTACCGGAGATCGAGGCATACACCGAACGGATCTCGCAGCCGGCCATCAGCTCAGCTTCTTCGATGGCGCGCTGGATCGACTGCACGGTGGATTCGATATCCACCACCACGCCGCGCTTGAGACCGCGCGATTCGTGCGAGCCGATACCGATGACCTCGATCGGGCTGCCCGGCGAGTACTCGCCGACCAACGCCACCACCTTGGAGGTGCCGATATCCAGGCCAACGATCAGTGATTTGTCACCCTTGCGGTTCATGTCCTGTCCTGCGTCTGCTTTGTTGCCGGCGGCGGGGTTCCCCAGCTCAGCGTGAATCCATTGGTATAGCGAAGGTCGGCGCGCACGATCGGCACCTGGGTGCGGGTCAACTGCGGCAGCACGCGTACGAAGCGGCTCAAGCGTGAGCGTGCATCGTTGCGCCCAACAACCACTTCGGTGCCGTTATCCAGCGCCAGCGACCAGCTGCCGCGCGCGTCCATCGCCACTTTGCGTACGTCCACACCTGCCGGTGCGAACAGAGCGCGCGAATCGTTGTACAACTCGACCACTTCGGTGGTCATGCCATCGGGGCCATCGAGTTCGGGCAGCGGCGCGTTCTCCAGACCGTGCGGCACCGCAAACAAACGGCCTTGCTCGGACAGCAGGCGATCCTTGCCCCAACGTGCAAACGGGCGGTGCTCGACGATGCTCACTTCCAGCACATCCGGCCACTGCTTGCGGACCTGCGCGCTCTCCACCCACGGTAGCTTTTCGACCGCGGCCTGCGCGTCCTGCAGCTTCACTGCGAAGAAGCCCGAGCGCGCATATGGCAGCAAGGTCTTCTGCAGCTCTTCCGCCGGCACGCGCTTGAACTCGCCATGTACGCGTAGCTTGGCCAGCGGCCAGCGTTCGGCGCCGACCCAACCATTGACCACCGCGACCACCGGCAGCACCACCAGCGCAATGGCCAGCAACCAGGCGAGCATGCGCAGGATGGCATTCATCGTGCGCCCTCCCCTGCAGCGCGGCCGCAGGCCACCGTCGCAGCCCGCAGCGCGGTTGCGTGGGTACGGCACAGCGGCAGCGCGACAGACATCATTCGCCCTTGGCCTCCTGGAAGCCGTGGGTGACCACCTGCTGGACAACGGCACCGATGTCGCCCGCACCCATCATCAACAGCAGATCGCCGTCCTGCAGCACGTCGGGCAGCACCGAAGCCAGATCGGCGGAATGACTCACCACCACCGGCTCGCTGCGGCCACGCGCACGGATCGCACGCGCCAACGACTTGGAGTCGGCACCCGGAATCGGTGCTTCGCCGGCTGGATAGACTTCGCTCAGCACCAGCGCGTCCACTTCCGACAGCACCGCTGCAAAGGCATCGAACTGATCGCGGGTACGGCTGTAACGGTGCGGCTGGAACGCCACCACCAGACGCTTGTCCGGCCAGCCGCCACGAGCAGCGGCAAACACTGCTTCCAGCTCACGCGGGTGATGACCGTAGTCGTCGATCACGCGCACCTTGGCACCCTTGTGGGTGGTGACTTCGCCAAGGTCGTTGAAGCGACGGCCAACGCCCTCGAACTTCTCCAGCGCCGAGGCGATGTCTTCCGGTGCCACGCCCAACTGCCAAGCCACCGCAGCGGCGGCCAGTGCATTGAGCACGTTGTGCTTGCCCGGCAGTGCCAGGGTGACCGGCACGCTGGTGCCTTCCGGCAGGCGCAGGGTGAAGCGCATGCGTGGGCCATCCTGCACCACGTCCTCGGCACGCACGTCGGCATTGCTGCTCAGGCCGTAGCTCATCACGTGACGCGGGGTCTTGGCGGCCAACGCAGCCACTTCCGGATCATCGATGCACAGCACCGCCAGCCCGTAGAACGGCAGGCGCTGCAGGAACTCGGCGAACGCTGCCTGCACGCGGGCGAAGTCGTTGCCGTAGTTCTCAAGATGGTCGGCGTCGATGTTGGTGATCACCGCCACCAGCGGGTTCAACCGCAGGAAGCTGCCATCACTTTCATCGGCCTCGGCCACCAGCCACTGGCCGCCGCCGAGCTTGGCGTTGGCACCGGCCGCCAGCAGCTGGCCCCCGATCACGAAGGTCGGGTCCAGCTTGCCCTCGCTCAGGATGGCGGCGGTCAGCGAGGTGGTGGTGGTCTTGCCGTGGGTACCGGCGACGGCGATGCCGCGACGGAAGCGCATCAGCTCGGCCAACATTGCCGCACGCGGCATGATCGGAATGCGCTGGCTGCGCGCTTCCATCAGCTCGGGATTGTCGTCGCGGATGGCGCTGGAGACCACGATGCAGTCGGTGCCCAGCACGTTGGCGGCGGAGTGACCGCGCATCACGCGCGCGCCCAGCCGCGCCAGACGGCGGGTGGCGGCGTTGTCTGCATTGTCGGAACCGGAGACTTCATAGCCCAGGGTCAGCATCACTTCGGCGATGCCGCTCATGCCGGTGCCGCCGATGCCGACGAAATGCACGCGCGGGAAAGCGCGGACCAGGTCGGTGGTGTCGTTGAGGCGGCGGATCATGCCTGGCCTCCGGTGTGGCTGGCGCGGGTGCGCGGTGCCGTGTTCATGCTGCTTCCTCAAGAATGATGTCTGCGATGCGTTCGGCCGCATCGACCTTGGCCAACCCACGCGCGGCTTGCGCCATCTGCACACGGTGGCCGGGATTGTTTGCCAGCGTGCGCAGCACGCCTTCCAGGTTGGTCGCCAGCGCGTCGTCCTGCTTGAGCAGTTCGGCGGCACCGCGTTCGACCAGATATTCGGCATTGCGGGTCTGGTGGTCGTCGACCGCAGCGGCGAACGGCACCAGCACGCTGCCGATACCGACAGCACACAACTCGGCCAAGGTCGACGCGCCGGAACGGCACACCACCAGATCGGCCCAGCTGTAAGCGGCCGCCATGTCCTTGATGAACATGTCGACGCGGCCTTCCACACCAGCTGCGCGATACGCCTGCAGCGCTTCTTCGTGCAGCTTCTCGCCGCACTGGTGCCAGACCTCGATGGCGACGCTGTCACCCAGCGCGGCCAAGGCCTTGGGCATGGCGTTGTTCAGGGCGCGTGCGCCCTGGCTGCCGCCCAGCACCAGCACCCGCATCGGTCCACTGCGACCGGCCAAGCGCTGCTCCGGTGCCGGCAATGCAGCGATCTCGGCACGCACCGGATTACCGACCACCTCTTCCTTGCCACCGGCAAAGCTGCCCGGGAAACCCGACAGCACGCGGCGCGCGAAGCGCGACAGGATGCGGTTGGTCATGCCCGGCGCACGGTTCTGTTCGTGCACCAGCAACGGCAGGCCATGCAGGCGGGCGGCAATGCCACCTGGTCCGGACGCAAAACCACCAAAGGCCACCACCGCACGCGGCTTGCGATCACGCAGTACATAGCCAGCACTGCGGATCGCGCGCATCACCCGGATCGGCGCGCCCAGCAGGGCCAGCTTGCCCTTGCCGCGCAGGCCGGAGATGGCCAGCGTGTCGACGTGGATGTCGTGCTGCGGAACCAGACGCGTTTCCATCGCGCCTTCAGCACCCAGCCAGGTGACCGGGACGCCGCGCTCGCGCAGCACCTTGGCCACGGCCAGACCCGGGAAGATATGGCCGCCGGTACCGCCGGCCATGATCATCACCGGACGTTGGTCCTTGTTGGTATTCACGGAGGCCATTACGCGATCCTCCCGAAGGTCGGCTCGACACGCTGTTGCATGCGGCTGGTGCCACGTGCTGCGCTGCTCTGCACTGCCGCGGCAACCGAGGTCGCGGTATCCATGCGCGGCTCGGCCGGTGCGGCGTCGTGCGTTTCGGCAACGTCCAGTTCGACGCCATCGAGGTCCTCGCGGACTTCCTGGCGGCGCACCGCACGGTTGTATTCATAGGACACGCGCAGCAGCAGGCCCATCGCCACGCAGGTCATCATCACGCTGGAACCGCCGGAGGAAATCAGCGGCAGGGTCAGGCCCTTGGTCGGCAGCATGCCCAGGTTCACGCCGATCGAGACGAAGGTCTGCAGGCTGATCCACAGCGCAATGCCGAAGGCGATGTAACCAGCAAAGTGGCGACGCATTTCAATGCAGCGCAGGCCCAGCCAGAACGCACGGCCGACCAACAGCACGTACAGGCTGATGATGCCGCAGACGCCAAGGAAGCCCAGCTCCTCGGCGATCACCGAGAAGATGAAGTCGGTATGCGACTCGGGCAGGTAGTTGAGCTTCTGGATCGATGCGCCCAGACCCACGCCAGTCCACTCGCCACGGCCGATCGCCATCAGCGCGTTGGACAGCTGGTAGCCCGAACCCAACTGATCCTGCCACGGGTCCATGAACGAGGTGACGCGGCGCATGCGGTAGGGCTCGAAGATCACCAACGCGATCAGGCCCGGCAAAAGCAGCAGCACCGGCAGGATGATGCGCTTGATCTGCGCGCCGCCCAGCACCAGCATGCAGGTGGTGATACCCAGCAGCAGCATCGAGGAACCAAAGTCGGGCTGCAGCAGCAGCAATACCACCAGCACGCCAACCACGCCGACTGGCTTGAGCATGGCCTGCCAGGTGGCATTGACCTCGTCACGGAAGCGCACGAGATAGCTGGACAACCAGACGATGTACAGCACCTTGACCGCTTCCACGGTCTGGAACTTGGAGATACCAAGGTTGATCCAGCGCTGCGCGCCATTGACGCTGCTGCCCAGGCCCGGCACGAACACCACGATCAGCAGGGCAAAGCAGCCCAGCAACAGCAGTTGGTTGTACTTCTCGATTTCCTTCAACTCCACCCGCATCGCCACCGCAGCGAGGATCACACCGATGGCGATGAAGATCAGGTGGCGGGTCAGGTAATAGAACGGACTCTGCGTCAGCGCGATGGAGCTGGAAGCCACCATCACGATCCCGATCGAAGCCAGCGCCACGGCGGCGCCGAGCAGCCACTTGTCGTAGCTGCCACCAATGGCTTCAAGTCGGGTTGCCTGACGCGAGTAGTCGTCCATCAGCGCACCTTTAGCGTTGCCAGGCCGATCAACACCAGTACCACCGAGATGATCCAGAAACGCACGATCACGCGCGGCTCAGGCCAGCCCTTCAGCTCGAAGTGGTGGTGGATCGGCGCCATACGGAACACGCGCTTGCCGGTGAGCTTGAACGACGCCACCTGGATCATCACCGACAGCGTTTCGATCACGAACACACCGCCCATGATCACCAGCACCAGTTCCTGGCGCACGATCACCGCGATGGTGCCGAGCACCGCGCCCAGCGCCAGCGCGCCGACGTCGCCCATGAACACCATGGCCGGATAGGTGTTGAACCAGAGGAAGCCAAGGCCCGCGCCGGCAATCGCCGCGCAGATGATGACCAGTTCACCGGCACCGGGAATCTGCGGAATCTGCAGGTAACTGGAGAACACCGCATTGCCCGAGGCATAGGCGAACACGCCCAGCGCACAGGCCACCAGCACCGTCGGCATGATCGCCAGACCATCCAGACCATCGGTCAGGTTGACCGCATTGGAGAAGCCGACGATCCAGAAGTAGGCAATCGCGACGAAGCTGATGCCTGCCAGCGGCAAGGCGATCGACTTGAACATCGGGATGTAGAAGGTCAGCTCAGCCGGCACCACCGCGGTCTTGTACAGGAAGATGCCTGCGGCAAGGCCAAAGATCGACTGCAGCGCGTACTTCCAGCGCGACTTCAGGCCGTTCGGGTCGCGCTTGGCGATCTTCAACCAGTCGTCGTACCAGCCGATCGCACCGAAGCACAGCATCACCACCAGCACCAGCCACACATAACGGTTGCGCAGGTCACCCCATAGCAGCACCGAGACCAACACCGTGGTCAGGATCAAGCCGCCACCCATGGTCGGCGTGCCGGCCTTGGAGAAATGCGACTGCGGGCCGTCCTTGCGGATCGGCTGACCGCCCTTGAGCTGGGCCAGGCGACGGATCGCCATCGGGCCCAACCACAACGACAGCGACAATGCCGTCAGGGCGGCGAGGATGCCGCGGAAGGTGATGTAGTTGAACAACCGGAACAGGCCGTCCAACTGCTGCAGCCAACGGGCCAATTCAAGCAACATGTGTAGTGTCCTCGCCGCGCTTCAACAGCGCAGTCACGATCTTGTCCATGGCGCTGCCGCGCGAGCCCTTGACCAGGCAACGCACACCAGCATGAAGTTCGGTTTCCAGTGCGGCAGCCAGCGCGGCGTGGGAGTCGAAGTGACGCCCGCCTTCGCCGAATGCCGCCGATGCCGCTGCGCTCAGCGGCCCCAGCGAATACAGACGCTTCAGCCCGGCTTCGCGGGCACGCTGGCCGGCCTGCGCATGCAATGCCTGCGCGTCCGGGCCCAGCTCACGCATATCGCCCAGCACCAGCCAGCCTTCGCCCTTGCCCGCAGCCAGCGCGGTGATCGCCGCTGCCAGTGAGCCCGGGTTGGCGTTGTAGCTGTCATCGATCAGCACCGCGCCGCTGTCCAACACATGGGCGACCTGGCGACCAGCGACCGGGCGCGCCTGCGCCAGGCCTTCGACCACCAGCGACAAGGCAATCCCGGCGGCCAACGCCATCGAGGCGGCGGCCAATGCATTGAGTACGTTGTGCCGACCCGGCAGCTGCAGCACCACCTCGGCATCGCCTTGCGGCGTACGCAGCCGGAAGCGGGAACCCGCCTCGTCCAGCACGATGCCGGTTGCGGTGACGTCGGCGCTGACGTCCAGACCGAAGCGGATCACCTGATGGTCACCAGCACGCGCAGCGAAGTACGGCGAGAACGCGTCGTCGGCGTTGACCACCGCAACACCGCCATCGCGCAGGTCGTCGTAGACGGCTGCCTTGGTGTTGGCGATCTCCAGCAGGCTGCCCATGCGCTCCAGGTGTGCTGGCGCGACATTGTTGACGATGGACACGTCCGGTGCGGCGATGGCAGTCAGGTAGGCGATATCGCCCGGCTTGCCGGTACCCATCTCGTAGATGGCGAAGTCGGCATCTTCCGGCGCGTCGATCACCGCCAGCGGCAGGCCGATCTCGTTGTTGCGGTTACCCGGCGTGGCATACACATGCTGGCCCAGTACCGCAGCAGCGTGCTGCATCACCGCCAGCAGCAGGTTCTTCACGCTGGTCTTGCCGTTGCTGCCGGTGATGGCGAACACACGGGTAGCGCGCTGCTGCTGCATTGCTGCTGCAATCTTCGCCAGCGCCAGCTCGGTGTTGGCAACCACGATCTGCGGCACCTCCAGCGGCAACAGGCGATCGACCAACAGGGCGCTGGCGCCCTGCTCGACCGCGTTGGCGGCAAAGTCATGGCCATCGAAACGCTCACCGCGCAGGGCGACATACAGACTGCCCGCTGCCAGCGTGCGCGTGTCATTGCTGACCGCAACGATGCTGGCGTCGTCGCCGTGGATTTCGCCACCGGCCCAATGGGCAATCAGCGACAGCGGCGTGCGCTTCATGGACGCACCTCCGCAGCAGCGGAACGACGCGCCTGCAGCGCACGCGATGCCACATCGGTGTCATCGAAAGGATGTTTGATACCTGCAATCTCCTGGTAGGGCTCATGGCCCTTGCCGGCGATCAACACGATGTCGCCAGCCCCTGCCTGTGCGACCGCGGCGTCGATGGCGCGGGCGCGATCGCGCACCACGTTCACCTGCGCAGGCGTCACAAACCCGGCCATGATGTCGGCGACGATCACGTCACCATTCTCGCCGCGTGGATTGTCGTCAGTGACGAACACCACGTCGGCCAATTCCTCGGCAATCGCCGCCATCTGGGGGCGCTTGCCGGTGTCGCGCTCGCCACCGCAACCAAACACGCACAGCAGGCGGCCATCCAGATGGCCGTGCAGGCTGCGCAGCGCCTGTTCCAGCGCATCGGGAGTGTGTGCGTAATCGATGACCACGGTCGGCTCGCCCTGACCACCGAGGCGGTTCATGCGGCCGCGGATCGGCTGCAGCTGGCCCAGCACCTCGGCGATGCATGCGCTGGTTTCGCCCAGACCATGCAGCGCACCGGCCACGGCCAGCAGATTGTCGACGTTGAAGCGCCCCAGCAGCGGCGAGCGCAGCGCATGACGTTCATCACCAATGACCAGATCGAAACCCAGGCCCTGCCCGTCCAGCACCAGCTTCTCGGCGCGGATGGTGGCGCCCGCCTGGCCGGTCGAGCTCAGCCCGATCGCCTGCACGTCGGCTGCCAGCGTGGTGATCAGTTCACGGCCGAAGGCGTCGTCCAGATTGATCGCCGCTGCCTTCAGGCCCGGACGATGGAACAGCTTGGCCTTGGCCGCGCCGTAAGCTTCCATGTCGCCGTGGTAATCGAGGTGATCACGCGTGAGATTGGTGAACACCGCCACGTCGTAATGCACGGCATCGACGCGGCCCTGATCCAGGGCGTGCGAGCTGACTTCCATCGCCACTGCCTTGGCACCGCCATCGCGCAGCTGGGCCAGCACTTCATGCATCTGCAGCACCAGCGGCGTGGTGAAACCCGTCGGCACCACATCGCCGTACAGGCCAACACCCAAGGTGCCGATCGAGCCGCTGGGCGTGCCCAGCAGATGCCAGGCCTGGCCGAGCAGCTGCACGGTCGAGGTCTTGCCGTTGGTGCCGGTGACGCCAACCATGGTCATCGCCCGCGAGGGCTGCCCGTGGAACTGGTCGGCCATCGCGCCCATGCGCGTACGCAGACCGGGCACGGCGATGGCATCGGCCGGTGCTGGCAGTTCGGCCGGTGCCGGCGGATCAAACAGGATCGCGGCCGCGCCGGCAGCCTTGGCCTGCTCGACAAAGCCCAGCCCATGCGCGCCAAAGCCGGCGATTGCGACGAACGCATCACCGGTGCGCACATGCCGTGAATCCAGAACCAGGCCGCCGATCTGCGGGTCCTGCGGCAGGACCAGATCGGGCAGCAGTTGTGACAACTTCATTGTGTGGCTCACTGGCGCACCTCCGTGGCGGCAGGCGTCGGAGCGACGGCCGTCGGCAGTGCGGCATCAAATTCGGCAGAGGCGTTCGGCGCCTCGTCCGGGTCCTGCGGGATCGGCAGCGGCGCAGCACTGCTGCCCGGCTTGCCACCCACCTTGCCTGCGGCCTGCGCGGCCAGCCACGACTGGATGTCGTCCGGCGGCACATCCATCAAGCGCAGCGTGCCTTCCATCACGTGGTGGAACACCGGTGCGGAGACCAGACCGCCGTACTGCAGCGAGCCTTGTGGGTCGTTGACCACGATCACCGCGGCGTAGCGCGGCGCGGTTGCCGGCACGACACCGGCGAACAGCAGGTTGTAATGGCCACGCTCGTAGCCATTGGGGCCGTTCTTGCGCGCGGTGCCGGTCTTGCCGGCCACGTGGTAACCAAGGATCGCCGCCTGCTTGGCGCCGCCATTGGTGACCACGGTTTCCATCATCCGCACGACTTCGCGTGCCACTTCCGGGTCGATGACCTGGCGTGCTTCGTTGCGCTGGCCCTTGATGAAGGTCGGCTGGATTACCTGCCCACCATTGGCCAGCGCCGAGTACGCCTGCGCGATCTGCAGCGGCGTCACCGACAGGCCGTAGCCGTAGGACATGGTGGTCTTGGTGGTGCCATACCAGCTCGGGCTGCCCGGGCGCGCGACCACACCCGACGATTCGCCGGGGAAGCCACTGTTCGGGGCAACGCCGTAGCCGAAGCCACGCACCGAGTCGTAGAAGGTCTGGTCCGGGATGCGCGCCACGATCTTGGCCGCACCGATGTTCGAGCTGCGGGTGATCACGCCGGTGACATTGAGCACGCCATTGTTACGCGGCACGTCACGGATGGTGTAACGGCCCAGCGACATGTAACCCGGATTGGTGTCGATGATCGTGTCCGGCGTCACCACGTGGTTCTGCAACGCGGTGGCAATGGTCAGCGGCTTCATCGTCGAGCCGGGCTCGACCAGATCGGTAACCGCGCGGTTGCGGCGCGTGTCCGGGGTCGCACCACTGACCGAATTCGGGTTGTAGGTCGGCAGGTTGGCCATGGCCATCACTTCGCCGGTGGCCACGTCCATGATCACGATGGAACCACCAGCAGCCTTGTTGGTGGTGACCGCATTGCGCAGCTCGCGCATCGCCAGGAACTGGATGCGGCGGTCGATGCTCAGGGTCAGGTCCTTGCCAGGCTCGGCAGGACGCACCAGATCGATGCTCTCGACGATCGCGCCCTTGCGGTCGCGGATGACCCGCTTGGCGCCCGGCTTGCCGCGCAGCCATTCGTCGAAGGCAAGCTCCAGGCCTTCCTGGCCGAGATCATCGATGTTGGTGAAGCCGAGCACGTGTGCCATCGCCTCACCCTGCGGGTAGTAGCGACGGAACTCGCGCTGCGAGAACACACCCGGAATCTTCAGCGCGACCACCTGCTCGGCCACATCCGGATTGATCCGGCGGCGCAGGTACATGAATTCCTTGTCGGCCTTCTGGGTCAGCTTGGTGGTCAGTTCATCCACCGGCAGCGACAGCGCGCGCGCCAGCTCGGGAATACGCTCGGGCGTGCGCAGCAGCTCCTGCGGATTGACCCAGATCGAGGCCACCGGCGTGGACACCGCCACCGGCTCGCCATTGCGATCGGTGATCATGCCGCGCGAGGTCGGGATCGGCACATCGCGCAGGAAGCGGGCTTCGCCTTCGCGCTGGTAGAAATCGTTGTTGATCAGCTGCACATACGCGGCACGGCCGACCAGCGTCACCGCACACAGACCCAGCCCCACGCCAACCATCAGCATGCGGTTGCGCAGGTTGAACTGCGTGCGGGTACGGTTGCGGCTGGGCTTGTTCATGGCCGGATCACCACGATGTCAGCGGCCTCGGGGAACTTCATGCCGAGGCGACCACGGGCTTCCTGGTCCACGCGCGTGGCCTGGGCCAGGGTTGCCTGTTCCAGCTGCAGGCGGCCGAACTCGATGTTGATCTCGTCGCGGGCATGCTCCAGCTTGGACAGCTCCACGAACAGCTGGCGGTGGCGATGGCGCATGAACACCACGCCGATTGCCGAGGCAATCGTGCACGCCAGCAGGACGATCAACAGCAGGCGGCTCATCCGGCCACCTCGCACTTCTGGGCCACACGCAGCACCGCGCTGCGCGAGCGCGGGTTCATCGCCAGCTCGTCGTCATCGGCCTTGATGGCGCCACCGATCAGTTCCAGCGTCGGCACGAAGGCCTGCAGTTCCGGCAGCCGACGATTGGTCGGCGGCGCCTTGGCATGGCGGTTCATGAACTGCTTGACGATGCGGTCTTCCAGTGAGTGGAAGCTGATCACCGCCAGGCGGCCACCGGGCTTGAGCCGCGCCATCGCCGCGTCCAGACCGGCTTCAAGGTCGGCCAGTTCGCGGTTGATGTGGATGCGGATGGCCTGGAAGCTGCGGGTGGCCGGATGGATCTTGTCCTTGCCACGCGGCATCACCGAGGCGATCAGCTCGGCCAGCTCAGCGGTACGCGTGAACGGCTGCTTCTCGCGCCGGGCAACGATGGCGCGGGCGATGCGGCGGCTCTGGCGTTCATCGCCATAGGTGAACAGCACGTCGGCGATTTCGCGGTCTTCGGCGCGGTTCAACCAATCTGCAGCGCTCTCACCCGAGTCCGGGTCCATGCGCATGTCCAGCGGACCGTCCTTGCCGAAGCTGAAACCACGCTCGGCCACGTCCAGCTGCGGCGAGGACACACCGAGATCGAACAGAACGCCATCCAGACCGGCAGCGGTTTCGCTCCAGTCCAGCAGATCGGCAAAGCTGCCGCGATAGATCGAGACACGGCCGTCCGGCGCGAAGTCGCGCTCGGCCACGGCAATGGCCTCGGGGTCCTTGTCCATGACCAGCAGGCGCCCGTCCGCGCCAAGCTGGCGCAGCACGCCACCAGCGTGACCGCCGCGACCGAACGTGCCATCCAGATAAGTACCGTTTTCGATCACCCTCAGGCCCTCAAGGACCTGGGTGTACAGCACCGGCAGGTGAGCCGCCGGCGGCTGCGACACCGGAGGGTGACCGGCCTGCGCTTCACCGCGCACCCGGGCACCCCGGCTCACAACTTGAGATCGAGAAGCCCATCGCCCAGATCCTCGTCAGACAACGTCTGCTGGATCAGTGCGCGATGCGCTTGCTCGCTCCACAATTCGAACTTGTCACCCATGCCCATCAGCACTGCTTTCTTCTCGATGCCCACCGCACTGCGGTGACTGGACGGCAGGCTGATACGGCCATTGCCATCCAGTTCCAGATGGGCGGCCGAGCCGACAAGTTTCTGCTGCAGGGTGCGCACTACACGCTGGGTATTGGGCTTTGCCATTACGTCGTCCCGCACCCGCTCCCACTCCTGCTCTGAGTACAACCACAAGCAACCGGCTTCGAAGGGGTTGTAGGTCAGCACAAGGCGATTACCGCTGGCACGCGCAACCAGGTCGCGATAGGCGGTTGGCACCGCCATGCGTCCCTTGTCGTCAACCGTGATGGCAGTCTCACCCTGGAACACGCCTGTGGCACCCGTTCGTTGGTTTTGCTTGGGAAGTTATTGAACCACGAAAAACCACAAAAAACCCGGTTTCCCCTCTGATGCCCACCTTAGCAGCGGCCCTAGGGTTGTCAACAACTTTTCGCGCACAAAATCACGTGCCGCATCAATGGTTTGCACCAATGTTTAGAGAGTTGTTCAAGGTTTATCCACAAGTTACTGGTTTACTTCAAATTTTGAGATTTGTATGAAATTCAGTGGTGTAGAGGCAGCGTGAAAACGGGGCCGCAGCCCAGCCGCCATTCAGCCGCACTTGGCTGACACCCGCGCAAAACGGCACACTCCGTGCATGTGCCTTGTCGCTCTCGCCTGGAAAACCCACCCGCACTGGCGCCTGCTCATGGCCGGCAACCGTGACGAGTTCCACGCCCGCCCCACCGCGCCACTGCAGCGCTGGTCATCGCCCTACGACAACGTGATCGCCGGCCGCGATCTGCGCTCCGGCGGCAGCTGGATGGGCGTGAATGTGTACGGCCAAGCCGCCGTGGTCACCAATGTGCGTGACCCGAGCGCAGCCATCGGCGGGCCTTCGCGCGGTGAACTGATCGCCAGCTACCTGGCCGGCGGACAGCCGGCCACGGACTATGCCGACACTCTGGCCAGCCGGGCGCCGGCGTTCGCACCGTTCAATCTATTGGTTGCCGACGCCGAGAGCTGCAGCTATCTGGGCAACCACCCGCAGGTCCGACAGGATCTGGCGCCCGGCGTGCACGGCATGTCCAACGGCGCACTGGATGCCCCCTGGCCCAAGACCCGCCGCCTGATGGGCGTGCTTGAGGATTGGTTGGCCGCCGGTAGTGACGGTCTGGAGCCGCTCTGGGCGGCGCTGGCCAATGAGCAGCAGGCAGCGGACGCGGCGCTGCCCGCCACCGGAATTTCGCGGGAATGGGAGCGACAGCTCTCCAGCGCTTTCATTCGCGGGACCGACTACGGCACCCGCGCCAGCACAATCGTGGCGATCGGCCAGGATGGTGGTGGCTTCATCCACGAACGCCGGTTTGGCCCGGATGGCGTGTATCTGGGGGAGGTGCGCATGGAGATTGGGAAAGAAGGCTTTGGCTCCTAGTTCCCTCCCATTCGCCGCAGGCGAAGGGGAGGGCTGGGGAGGGGTGTTTTTGATCTTGCTTTGGCTGTGGGTCAAATCCAACGCAAGATCAAAAGCCCCCCATCCGCCCTCCGGGCACCTTCCCCCGCAGGCGGGAGAAGGGAAAGAGGACAGCTAGGCAGAAGCAGGAACCAAAGCCGAAGCCGAAGCCGAAGCAGCAGCCACAGCCACAGCAAAAGCCGAGCCAGCGCGCAGCAAAAGCCACAGCCGCACCCTCCCCTCCACGATGCGCAGCGAGCCAAGCAAAAAATCCGAAGAGCAACAGCCCCCTTTAGTAAAGGGGGCGCGCCGACAGGCGCAGGGAATTGGAAGGCTAAAGGCCAGGGGCCCAAAATTTTGCCTTGCAAAACTTTGGGGCTTTTTCTGCCCAGCGGGCAGAAAAAGCGGCGGAGTCGGCCGATAAGCCGGGTTTTGTCGTGGACAGTCATTCCTCTAGGCGCTACGTCACCGTAACGCTCAAGCAACCTACCCGGACCCGACGCGGGCCACGCCATTAGGTCCCTATTTGGTCTTGCTCCAGGTGGGGTTTGCCGTACCGGTCTGTTACCAGACTCGCGGTGCGCTCTTACCGCACCATTTCACCCTTACCACGCACCCGAAGGCCGTTCGGCGGTATCTTTCTGTTGCACTTTCCGTCGGCTCGCGCCGCCCAGGCGTTACCTGGCACCTTGCCCTGTGGAGCCCGGACTTTCCTCGGCATTCCCGAAGGAATGACGCGACTGTCTGGCCGACTCCGCCGCGCGTATTGTCGCACGTCCAGCACCACACCGGCCGATCATTTCATTCAGCTGCAAGCATCCGGTAACGCAGCGGTCGCACGCCGTCATGCGTGAATGACAGCAACCAGCCTTCATGCAGGATGTCGATCTGCTGGAAGTCCGCGTGCGCACCACTACCCAGCAACTGCCGTGACAGTTCATCCAGCGCCGCCAGCGCCCAGCTACGCAGCACTGCAGGATCGGCATCTTCGACGAAAGCCACTGCCGGCAACGGCCAGTTGTCGTACAGCAACAACACATTGCGCGATTGCCGGGCATAGCCCGGCTTGTGCAGGACCTGACGTTTCTTCTCCACCGCCCAGCGCATCACCTCCACCCACCAGCGCTCAGGCTCATCGCCTGCCCACGGACTGCCTTCATAGGTATCGGCCAACAACTGCCGCAACAATGGGCTATCCCATTCGGCCCGCGCCTCCTCGGTGCGATGCTGCGGCACCGGCCGCACCCAGCCGGAGTTGATGCCGTTCAACTTGGCCTGCACCTGTTTGAAGGCCTCAGGCACCACTTCCATGCATTCCACGCCGATCCGCGTATCGCCGGCATCCAGCATGAAGTCCGGGCTCTCGCGCTTGCTCACCCGCAGCGGATAAACCAGCTCCGACGCCCAGGCGGTCAACCAGCGCACCATCATCCAGCGCTCGCGCTGGGTCTTGATCTCGCCGCCAGTGCCACCCGCCAGCGGGTGCTCGCGCAGGTCCAGTTGCTGGCGCAGGCTGGCAGCATCGGCCGCCGCCCACATCGCCTCAGTCGTTGCTGCCCTGTCCATACAAAGCCTTGCGCGACGCGCCGCTCAGTTCGGCCGCCAGCTTGGCAGCAGTGGAAGGCGGCAGGTGCTCGTTCAATTTGGCGTACAGACGTCGGCCTTCGGCGATCTTGGCTTCTTCATCGTCGCCGGCGCCCTGCACCATCACCACGAACTCGCCCTTGCGCTGGTTGTCGTCGGCCAGCACCTTGGCCAGCAGTTGCTCCAGGCTGCCATCGAGCACGGTTTCGAACAGCTTGGTCAATTCGCGCGCCACCACCGCCGGACGTTCACCACCAAAGGCCGCCGCCATATCAGCCAGCGATTCGGCGATGCGGTGCGAGGATTCATAGAACACCAAAGTGCCGGTCTCGGCCGCCAGCTTGTTCAGGCGCTCGCGCCGGGCTGCGCCCTTGGCCGGCAGGAAGCCTTCGAATACAAAGCGATCACTGGGCAATCCGGCCACACTCAAGGCGGCAATTGCCGCGCAGGCGCCTGGGACTGGACTGACCTTGACCCCGGCTGCTCGCGCCGCGCGCACCAGACGGAAGCCAGGGTCGCTGACCAGCGGCGTACCCGCATCGCTGACCACCGCCAGCGACTCACCGCCCAGCAACCGCGCCACAACGCGCTCGGCCATCGCCTCTTCGTTGTGGTCGTGCAGCGCCACCAAGGGTTTGCTGATGCCAAAATGCGATAGCAGCTGACCGGTATGACGGGTGTCTTCCGCGCAGATGGCGGCCACCGAACGCAGCACCTCCTGTGCACGCGGGCTCAGATCGCCAAGGTTGCCGATCGGCGTGGCAACGACATACAAGGTGGCAGCAGCAGTACTCATCATCGGTATTTCCGTGGGCCAAGGGTAGAATCGTACCGTTTCCCCCGCCCGGCACTGCCGCGCCCTGTCGAACGGACCTCAAATGAACAAGCCAGCCGCACGGATTTCCGCCCTGTCATTGTCGATGCTGCTGTTCGTCGGCTGCGCCACCACCAGCGTAGCGCCGACCAGCTCCCCCGCCCAGCAGGCCGCTATCGCCCTGCTTGAACAAGGCAAACCGCGCGACGCGGCACAGCAGCTGGAAGCCCAGGCCGCACTGGTACGCGGCGCCGCCAAGAGCCCCTTGCTGGCCGATGCCGCCTTTGCCTGGCAGGAAGCCGGTGACAGCGCGCGTGCGCGCATGCTGATGGCACAGGTGCAACCACGCCAGCTGTCCGGCGCCACCCGCCAGCGCTTCAACCTGCTGCAGGCCGAATTGGCGTTGGGCGACAAGCAGCCGGCGACCGTGCTGCAGGTATTGACCGAAAATCCGGCGGCGCTGCCAGCGCCATTGCAGGCACGCTGGTACCTGGCCCGCGCGCAGGCGCTGGAAGCCACCGGCGACGCCTTTGCAGCAGCCGCCGAGCGCGCCCGCGCCGGCGCCCTGCTCAGCGGCACGGCACGCAATGACAACCAACGCGCCATCACCCGCCTGTTGGCCGGCCTGAACGACACCACCCTCAGCAGCCGTGCCGCCGCGCTGCCGGTCGGTGATCCGCTCTACAACCACGCAGGCCGCGCTCTGATCGGCCGCGGCCTGCCGCTGCCGCGTCCATTCGACCGCGATACCACCTCACAGCTGGATACCAGCAAGCGTCCTGCCGCCGATGCCGACGGCTACCGCCCACCAGTGAAGATGGCAGTGCTGTTGCCGCTCAGCGGCAACCTCGCAGCCGCCGGTGCCTCGGTTCGTGATGGCCTGCTGGCCGGCTACTACGGCGAAAGCCGTCGCCGCCCGGCCATCGACTTCATTGACACCAAGGGCACCGCCAGCGGTGCCGGCGCGGCCTACGACAAGGCGGTCGGCAACGGCGTCGACTTCATTGTCGGCCCGCTCGGCCGCGACGAAGTCGACGCGCTGTTCCACCGCAGCGAACTGCCGGTACCGCTGCTTGCCCTGAATCGCGGCAAGGACGCACCGCCGCCGGGCAGCGCGGCTTTCTCGCTGGCACCGGAAGACGACGGCCTGATGGCCGCCGAGTACCTGCTCGGTCGCGAGCGCCGCAACGTACTGGTGATCGCCAGCAGCGACGACGCCGGCCGTCGTTCCAGCGGTGCCTTCAAGGAACGCTTCAGCGAACGCGGCGGCAAGATCGCAGCGACCATCAATGTCGGCGAAGTTCCTGCAGATATCACCGCGCAGCTGCGTCAGGCAACCGGAATCGACGCGATCCTGCTCGCGGTCAAGGGCAACCAGGCGCGCGTACTGGCGCCGCAGCTGGCCTTGGCCGGCTTGGGCGGCGTCAGCCGTGTCGGCACCTCGCAGTTGACCGCAGGCACCGGCAAGGCCGAAGACGATGTCGCCCTGGATGGCATCGCCTTCCCGACCGATGCCTGGAGCAGCCGTGGTGTTGCCGGCCTGCCAGCCGCGGCAGCAGTTGCCACCACGTTGCCGACCGCACGCGGCGGCGCCGGCCGCCTGTTTGCCTTCGGCTATGACGCCTGGAAAATCACCGCTTACATGGAGAAGCTGGCCAACAGCACCAGCGGCGGCCTCAGCGGTGCCACCGGCACCCTGCACCTGGACGGTTTCGGCAATGTGCTGCGCACGCCGGCCTGGTCCACCTTCAGTACTGGCCGCCCGGTCGCCATCGGTGATGGTCGCTGAGAAGAACGAACGCGGTGCAGCGGTGGAAGCCGCTGCCCGTGTCCTGCTTGAAAAGGCCGGGCTGCAGTGGCGGGCCAGCAACGTGCGCTTTCGCGGTGGTGAGCTGGACCTGGTGATGTACGACCGCGATGCAGCCAGCCTGGTCTTTGTCGAAGTGCGTTACCGCCGCTCGGCCCAATTTGGCGGCGGCGCTGCCTCCATCGATATCAACAAGCGCCGCAAGCTGGTCCGCGCCGCCCAGCTCTACCTGAGCCAACACCCCACGCTGGCCAACCACCCCTGCCGCTTCGATGTGGTCGAAGCCAGCGGCGAACCGCCACGCCTGACCTGGATACGCGACGCGTTCCGCGCCGACGACTGCTGATGCCAAGCATATTCACCCATGCCGCGATCCCACTCGCACTGTGGTGCGCCAGCGAGCGCGGACGCGTTTCCGCGCGTCTGCTGGGTGCGGGCGTTGCTGCGGCAATGCTGCCCGATGCGGACGTACTGGCCTTCGCCCTGCATATCCCCTACGCCGATAGTTTTGGCCATCGCGGTGCCAGCCACTCATTGCTGTTCGCCACGCTGCTGGCAGCCCTGGCAATCGCCTTTGCCAAGGCACTGCGTGCGAGCCGCCTGCAGGCGTTTGCATTCGTCTTCATCTGCGCGCTGTCGCACCCTTTGCTGGACGCCCTGACCTCCGGCGGCCTCGGCGTCGCGCTGTGGTGGCCATGGAGCGATCAGCGTCTGTTCGCACCGTGGCGGCCCATCCGCGTATCCCCCTTCGCCAACAACTTCTTCAGCGCGCGCGGCCTGCAGACCGTACTGTCCGAACTGCGTTGGATATGGCTGCCTTTGCTGGTGGCCGTGATCGGCTGGAAGATGGTTCAATCGCCGCAGGGTTGGCGCCACCGCGCCGACGACTGAGCCACCCGGGGGAAACCATGCGCCACCGCCTGCTGCAGTCTTCAAGACTGCTGCTGTCCTGCTGCCTGTTGCTGCTGTCCATCCCTTCCTTCGCCGCTGCCATCCCTGCCGCCGGCGAGTTCCCGCCTTCGATCGCACTCGGAAAGAACCTGCCGGGCGAACTGGTCGACCTGCAACAACGTCGCGGCAAGGTGGTCATCATGACCTTCTGGGCGAGCTGGTGTGGCCCCTGCATGCGCGAACTACCCGTGCTGGCCCACCTGCAGAGCGTGGTTGGCAAGGACGCGCTGGAGGTCATCGCGGTGAACTGGGACGAACCGCGCGCGCAGGTGGTGGACTTTGCCCGCCGCAACCGGAAGCTCGACCTGGAATACGTACTCGACAGCAAGGGCAAGGCTGCCGAGGCCTATGGGGTGAAGGCCATCCCCCTGATGTTCGTGCTGGACCAGGATGGCCGCATCAGCGCCGTCCATCGCGGCTATTCGGAAGAGTCGTTGCCGGAGATCCTGGAGCAGGTACTGGCCCTGCTGCCCGAACATGTACGCACGCGGCCAGCGCAGAACATCAAGACCGGCAGCAGCGGATGACACGGCCTAGAATGGGCCGGTGAACACACCTCTTTCCGACGCTTTCAAGCACACCCTCTCACAACTGCTGGGCGACGGCTGGCGCACCGACGCCAGCTCACTCGCAGCCCATGCGCAGGACAACTCCTGGCGACACGCCTTGCCACAAGGTGTGGCCCTGCCAAGCACACGCGAACAGGTTCAAGCCATCGTCCGCGCCTGCCGTGAACACGGCGTGCCCCTGGTCGGTCGCGGCACAGGCACCGGCACCACCGGCGCTGCGGTACCCACGGCTGGCGGCATTGTGCTGTCGTTCGCGCGCATGAACCGCATCGTTGCGATACAACCCGGCGATCGCTGCGCGGTGGTCGAACCCGGCGTACTCAACGGCGATCTGCAACAGGCACTGATGCCGCACGGCCTGTTCTGGCCGCCGGATCCTTCCAGTGCGGATATCTGCAGCATCGGCGGCAACCTGGCCTGCAATGCTGGCGGCCCGCGCGCGGTGAAGTACGGCACCAGCCGCGACAACGTACTTGGCCTGGTCGCGATCACCGGCACCGGTGAGTTGATCCAGTGCGGTGGCCCTTACACCAAGGATTCCACCGGCTACGACCTCACCCATCTGCTGGTTGGCAGCGAAGGCACACTGGCGCTGATCGTCGAGGCAACACTCAAGCTGACCCCGCGCCCGCGCAGCCAGGCTGGCCTGCGCGTGCTGTACCGCGATGCCGAAGCGGCTGCCGCTGCCGTATCGCGGGTGATGGCACAACCGGTAACGCCGACCACGCTGGAATTCATGGACGCCCGCAGCCTGCAGCTGCTGCGTCACAACGGTGCGCAGGTGCCCGAAGCCGGCGCGATGTTGCTGATCGATGCAGACGGTGATGAAGACACCCTGCCCTACCTGTTGAATGCCTTGGCCGAGGCGGCTGAAGGCGACGGCATGCTGGCGCTGGATGTGGCCACCGATGGCAGTGCGCGCGACAAGCTGTGGGCGGCACGCCGCGCGTTGTCGCCAGCACTGAAAACCATCGCACCAGGCAAGATCAATGAAGACGTAGTGGTGCCGGTATCGCAGATCCCGGCGCTGGTGGAAGGCGTGCAACAGCTATCGGCGCAGGCGCGGTTGCCGATCGTGACCTTCGGCCATGCCGGCAACGGCAACCTGCACGTCAACATCCTCTATCACCCGGATGATGCAGACGAGAACGTGCGCGCGCATGCGGCCCTGCCCAAGGTATTTGCATTGGCGCTGCAGCTGGGCGGCACCTTGTCGGGTGAGCATGGCATTGGCCTGGCCAAGCGCGATTTCATGGCGCAGGCGTTTTCGGCAGGAACCTTGGCGACGATGCGCGCGATAAAGCTGGCGCTGGATCCGGACGGCATCCTCAATCCGGGCAAGGTATTGCCGGAGGCGTAGGATTGAGCGGCCGGGCTTTTGTGGGAGCGGCGTGAGCCGCGAAGTCACTGCAGTTCCAGGTCGCAGTTTCGTCGAACTCTGAGAAATCTTCAGCTTCGCGGCTTACGCCGCTCCCACAACCCACACCACCGCCAGCTCAGGCGATCGCTTCGGCATAGCGGCAGGACAGCAGTGCCTTGATCAGGAAATCGACCTGGCTGGTTTCGCGGGCGTCCACCCACATCACCGGCAGGCGGTGGCCTTCGCCGGCCAAGGCGTTGCGGAATTCGCTGAAACTGAAATCAGGCTCGCGGTCCTGGCAGGTCACGCCCACGGCAAAGCAGGCATCCGGTGCCAACGCACGGAAACGCTCCAGCAGTGTCAACGTACTTGGCAGCGCGCGCGGGTTGAGTGCGCTCACAAGTACGATCACGCCAATTGCGCCTTCCGCCACGATCGGCCACATGAAATCCAGGTAGGCCTGGCCCGGCACGCCATAGACGTGCAGCAACTCACCATCACCCAGTTCAATGGAGCTGTAATCCAGCGCCACCGTCGTATGCGATTTATCCTCGAATGCTTCCAGCGCCGCTTCGTCGCTGATCGGCATTTCCGTGCTGATCGGTTCCATGTCCGAGATCGACCGGATCGCAGTCGTTTTACCCGCACCCATTTCACCGACAAAAACCAACTTGGTTGCCATAGCCGTCAGACCTGAAGCCCCTTGGAAAAATTGAGCCCGAATCGCTTGGCGATACGTGTGAAGAAACCGGACACCTTGTTGCCCGAACCCTGCACGGGTACAGCCTCGGCGCCACTGCCATCAAGCAGCCCGGTACAGGCCGCCGCGGCCATGATACGGGCAATATCATCCAGCGACGTGCCGGTCGCTTGCGCCAGTTCACCCGGTTGCCAAGGCCGTAGCATCATCGCCGCCATCGGCAGCAGCCATTGCACCGGCAGTTTACCGGTCTCGACCTCGGGCCAGCCGCGCAGCTGACAGGGGCTTGCGCTCTCCCGTTGCAGCAGCGGCTCCGGCGACAGCGCTGCCGCCTGCCAGCAGAAATCCTCGAATGCATGGGTGCTGACCGCGTCGGCCATGCATTCATCCACCGACTCGGCGCTGCCCAGCTGCGACAGGGTCCAACCCGGCTCGGCGGCGGCCTTGAGAAAATTTTCGTAGGGCAGATCGCGCAGCAGGGTTACCCGCGTATGCGTGGCATCGATCAGCAGCTTGACCAGGCCCATGTGCAGAAGACAGGGTTTGCCCCTGCTGCCACTCAAACTGCGGAACAGCGTGCGCGGCTTGAAACGCTCGCCACTGTCATCAGACGCCAACAGCAGCTGTCGCAACTGCTGGAAAATGTCGCGGACGCTGGCGCCATAGGCCACGCCCGGAATAGTCAGACCCGACAGCATCTTGCGCGTGACCGCCAACACCGGCAAACCCTGCTGGTTGGCCTCGCGCAGCAACTGCTGGCCATTGCTGTCATCGATGCAGGCCACCAGCAGATCCACAGGTTGGTGATTCCACTCCTGCACCTCGGCCTGGATGTACTCGGCCATCAGCAACGAGCTGGCAACCTTCAGCCGCATCATGTGCAGGACATCCAAACCCTGGCAGCCGATCACGGCGGCAGAGATTTTGCGGGCGGGTGCACTCATGGTGTCGATCAAGTCTGTGAGTCGAAGCTCTATCGGCGTGGGGGGGGGGGGGGGGGGGGGGGGGGGGGGGGGGGGGGGGGGGGGGGGGGGGGGGGAGGGGGGGGGGGGGGGGCGGCGCGGGGAGGGGGCGGCGGAGGGGGGGGGGGGGCGGG
>NZ_JBRREH010000025.1:0-51412 GCF_056760175.1 Stenotrophomonas sp. STEN021
ATTCGTCTCTGGGAAATGCCGCGCCAGCGCAGTTCGCCGAGGCATTTCGGACAGCCCCAAATACGCCGATTTTTCTACCTTAGATCGGCTCAAGATTTGGGAGGCCGTCACTCGCAGTGGAAGCTCAATCCGGTAATGGTGCCCCCCATGGGTTCGGCCCAATGGCTGCCGCAGACGGCCTCCGCGCTGCCCGAAGGAGCTGCAGAAGTAAGCGCACACATGATCAACGACTATGGTGCCAGGGTTGCCATCCGCCATGCCGCGACCCGCTAGGGGCGCTCGCACCGCCCCCAGCGCGATAGCGCTTGGCAGCGCGTTGCTGGCGGTTGGCAACGTGGCCAGCGCCGATGATTCGCTGTACGAATTCGATGACCGTTTGCTGATGGGGTCAGCCCTGTCAACCGGCAACCTGCGCCGTTTCAATCGCGGCGACCAGGCCGATCCAGGGCTGTATCTGGTGGATGTCTACGTGAACGATGCCTACGTAGAACGCGCCCACCTGCAGTTCCATGCCGTGGCCGACAGCATACAGCCGTGCCTGGACGAAACCTTCCTGCGCGAAAAGCTGGGGGCGCGGCCAACCGAAAGCGTGGGTACTGAAGCGACGGTGTACCAGACTAGCGCAGCCCATTGCGTGGATCTTGCCCGGCGCCTGCCGGGCAGCACCGCGACGCTGGACGTCGGCCGCCTGCGCCTAGATCTTTCGGTACCGCAAGCGTTGTTGATCCGCACGCCCCGCGATCATGTCAGCCGCGATATGTGGGACACCGGCAAGACCATGGCGTTTGCCAACTATGACCTCAATGCCAGCCGCACGTCCGCGAACGGAATGGCATCCAGCTATGCCGCCATGGTGGTGAATGCGGGCGCCAACGTGGGCATGTGGCGGCTACGCCATCAGTCGAACCTGAGCTACGCAAGCCGCCCGGGCTGGCAACGCAGCGACTGGAACAGCATTCGTACCTATGCACAGCGCTCCTTACCCGGTATTGCCAGCGACATGACCCTTGGCAGCAGCTACACCAATGGCAATCTATTCGGAAACCTCAGCTACCGTGGTATCCGCATCGCCACCGACGAACGGATGGTTCCGGATTCGCAGCGCCGCTATGCACCCGTTGTACGCGGCAGCGCGCACAGCAGATCGCGGGTGGTGATCCGCCAGCATGGGCGCAAGCTCCACGAGGAGGTGATATCACCGGGCCCGTTTCTGATCGATGACATCAGTGGCGCGGCGTATGGGGGCGACCTGGACGTGGAGGTTATCGCCGACGATGGCGGCACCAGTCGTTTCAGCGTGCCGTTTTCGGCGGTGCCGCAATCCATACGCCCCGGGCATTCCAAGTACAGCGCCACACTGGGGCAGGCGGGCAGCAACGGCCAGAAGCGTTTGCCGTTTGCTGAATTCACTTACCAGCGTGGCCTCAACAACCGGCTGACGATCAATGCAGGCGCCCGCCTGGCCGAAGATTATGTAGGCGTGCTGGCAGGCGGCGTGGTGGCCACGCGGTACGGCGCGTTCGGGGGAACCTCGGTGTTCTCGCGCCTGCAGGAACAGGGGGCAGGCACCACAACCGGTTACCGCCTGGAACTGAACTACAGCAAGACGTTCCAGGCTACCGACACCACTGTGACAGTGGCCGGTTACCGCTATTCGTCCAGCGGCTTTCGTGATTTTTCCGATGCACCTGGACGGCCGTGGGACCAGGAAATGCTGGACGATGCGTTCAAGCCGCTGGTCCGCCAACGCAATCAGTTCAACGTTGTCATGAACCAGCGACTGGGCCGGTCCGGTGCGTTGTACCTGACCGGTTCGGCAGCGGACTACTTCCATGGTGCCAGGCGCGATGTGCAGTTCCAGTTCGGCTATTCCAATGCATGGCGGAAGCTGAGCTATAGCGTGTCCTTGTCGCAACAGCGCAACTGCGCGGTGCAGTACTGGAACACGGACATGGCATCCGAATGCGAGCAGGGCCGCTCGCTGGGACTTACCGTGTCGATGCCGCTGGGTGCGGCGCCCACGGCGCCTGTGCTCAGCACAATGGCAGCGCGGGATCGGGGAATTGGTGGCTCCAGCTTCCAGTCCGTGCTCAGCGGTACGCTGGGGGAACAACGCAGTACCAAGTACGCAGTGTCCGCTGGCCATGGCGGCAGCAGCAGTGGCGGCCAATGGAGTGGCAACCTGCAGACCCAGAGCGCTGTTGGCAGCCTGAGCGCAGGTGCCTCGGGCGGCGGCGGTGCGCGCCAGATCACCGCTGGCATGCGCGGCGCAGTGGTGTTGCACGGCAATGGTGTGACTGCGGGCCCGTATGTGGGCGACACCTTCGCCCTGGTGAAAGCCGACGGCGCGCATGGATCACGTGTCCGGGGCGGGCAGGGCGCGCGCATCAACCGCAACGGCTACGCGCTGGTGCCCTCGCTGTCGCCCTATCGGCTCAATCGCATCGGTCTGGACCCGCAGGAGATGGCCGCCGATGCAGAACTGCTCGAGACCGAACGCACGTTGGTGCCGTCAGCGGGAGCCGCATTGTGGGTGGCGTTCGAGACCATGAAAGGTACACCATTGATGCTGCGCGCCCGCCGCAGCAACGGCAGCGTGGTGCCGCTGGGGGCAAGTGTCAACAACGAAGCCGGCGCGACGATCGGCATGGTGGGGCAGGCAGGCTTGATCTACGCACGTTCCCCAAGAACGGCCGGGCAACTGTCCATACGCTGGGCTGACGCGGCAGATGGCAGCTGCACGGTGTCCTATGACATGGGAATGCAGCCTTACAACGACGTCGCGACGCCCACCATTGTCGAGGCCATCTGCCAGGACCTTCCCGCTTTCCAGGCGGAAACACCATGACATGTCATCTTCGCCTGCTATCGCTCGTTCTTCTGGCCGTTGCCCCCGCTGCGTGGGCAACCTGCTACAAGGTGGTCAGCGTTGGCACTGCCACTACCACCTCTCAGACAGCGATCCGGCCAGGGGAGGGCAGTGCTTCGTCCTGGGCCGGCGCTTGTGATACCTGCAATGGCTCGTTGGGACTGCCCAGCGTGATCAACGTCAGCGATCCGGCGTTCCAGCCCTATCCAACCCTGCTCGCCAGTGCAGTTGCGCCTGCCACGGTATATGGCGTCACCGGGGGCTACGACCCGGAGAGAGTGTTCTTCCGCTGTGCACCGGAAGACCCGGTGTACGAGATGTTCTCCACCAACGCGGACAACCTGTACAGCGGTTGGTACAACGGCGGCGATGCCGTCGGCAATTCGATCGGTCTGCAGGCCGCCTACCGGACAGCATGGCGGAACGTGCTGCCTCGCCTGACCCACATGGAGACCGGTCAGTATTTCACTGATGTATGGGCCGAACGCCTGCTGGAAGGACTGGACGTGGACTCCCGCGGCTACCGGCTGGTCAAAGCCAAGAATCTGAGCGCGGTGCGATCAGAGTTGTTCAGCGCGCCCCTGGAATCGACCTACTACTACGCGGCTACGCCGTCGCGGCTCTACAGCTACACGCAGCCTGCGGCCTACATCGCAATCAAGGGCCCAGGGCTGGTGTACCCCGAAGTAGGGAAATCGCACAACGCCAACTACGCGGGTTGGCACTACAACTGGCCCGGTGCGATCGGACTGTACAACAGGGTGACACTCAAGCGTTATCCCACCTGCGCCGTACTCAACGTGACACCTCAGGTCACATTCCCACGGCTTTCCATCAGCGAGCTCAATGCCGGTGGCAGCCATGAGGTCCCGTTCCAGGTGAGTTTCAAGTGCCAGAGTGGGTTCAGTAACAGCACCGCCAGCAATGGCACTGCGCTCGGTATCAAGGTGTCACCTGGTGCGGCCGCAGCGGCCAATGCATTGGGCCTGGCAAACGCGAGCGGGGGACTGTCCTACCTGGTATCTGATCGCTACAACGAGGCCGGCATGGCCAAGGGGGTAGGGATACGCCTGTTACGCGACGGACAAGTGATGAACCTGCTGGTGGATGAAAACTCTGCTGGCGGCGTCAACGCCCAAGCCCAGGGCTGGTACCCAGCGGTTGGGACTGCTACCCAGACCGGCGGCAGCATCGACGGCGTCACCGACTACCATGAAACCTTCACCGCGCGCATCGAAAAACTGTCTGAAGGCATCCGGCCGGAGGTGACGGCTGGCCGAGTGCAGGCAACCGCACAGATCATCATCAGGGTGCAGTGATGTCGTTCCTACGCCTGCTTGCCGTTTTACTGCTGCTTGCCTGTGGGCCCGCGCTTGCCGGGGTGACGGCCGAGCGGACGCGGGTGATCGTTCACCAGGGGCAGCGTGAGGTATCGCTGGTACTTGCCAATCAGAACGATTACCCAGTGATGGTGCAGGCCTGGGTAGATGATGGCTCACCCGATGCCGGGCCCGACGAAGCGGATGCACCGATCATCCCGCTACCGGCGATGTTCCAACTCGCTGCCGGACAACGTCAAAGCCTGCGTCTGCTCTATGTGGGACCCGCGCCCGGCAATGATCGGGAGTCACTCTATTGGTTGAACCTGCTTGAGATTCCACCTGACCGGCTGGCTGGCGAGGTAGCCGGCTCGACACGCCTCACGGTGACCATGCGAACGCAGATGAAAGTGTTCTATCGCCCGGCAGCCCTCAAATCCGGCATTGAAAAGGCAGCTGCACAACTCGCATTCCGACTGGAGCAGGGGCAGTTGTCTGCAACAAATACTTCGCCGTTCCACATCACGCTTGCAGGACTTGTCGTTTGTGGCGGAGTGGCGATGAAAGTGGAGGGTGATGGCTTGATCGCGCCACTGGCAACCACACAGATTGCGGCTTCAGTTCCCGCATGCATGCGTGATGAAACCCTGCTTCAGTTCAACTGGATCGACGACGAAGGCAATATCCAAATCGGGCGCGGCAGGCTCGTTGTGAGATAGCTATCTGACGGTATGGGCACTGTCGTAACTAAGCCGCTGGCACCAAGGTGATGAGCCAGGAGTTGGCATGCCTGAGTTGATTATGTGATGAGTCACTTAATTTACGTGGCGAGTTGGGAATATTCGGTGTTGAAGAGCGTTGTCATTGCGTGCCCCAGCGCGGCAACTCGAAGTCGAACGTTCCACTCGATGAGCCGCATGCTGGTAGCAACCGTTAGCACGGTCATGACACTTGCGCCCGACCAGAACGGAGAGTGGTTGATGGCTTGAATGTGTCAGGTGTCGTGCTGGTGGTCGTGTGGTGGTGGCTTTTCTCAACCAAGCGCGCCGATCGCCACGCTCGCGCTGCCGGTGATGGCGCGGGGGCAGATCGACCTAAGGGTGCCGCGCGCTCGCTGAGCGTTCTACGGCTAATACGTGTGCCATAACGGGTTGCTTGCCAAAATTTCGTGATGTATCACTAAATTAGGGACGGCAAGGAATGGATGTGCCGTTGGCGATGACGGATTCCCATCCGTTGGCTGTGCGCATTAGCAGCACGCCGCCTTCAGCAGCCGTCGGCATTCCTGCGCAAGTTGCGTAGTTAGCCTGATCCAAGCCAGATCCTTTGGCAAAAGCCTGCGGCCCTCGGGTGTCGCCAGCGCGTAGTTCTCAAACGAAAAACCGGCCCACGGGCCTGTCAACTTCCTGTTCTTCATTTTCGCTCCTGGTCAGACACGCAGCGGGGACGCTGTTGTGTGCAGGATTCGGCAAGGCCTATGCTACCCACGCTTTAACATAATATACATTATGCGAAATTACAAATCGCCGGATCAGCTGGATCTGGCTTTGGATCTCATCTCACCTACCATCCAGGCCGCCTAAGGACCCTGGAGAAATCGAGGCATGAGTGACAGCCTCGGCACGTCATTGGGAACCACGTCGAGCTCCACAGCCCTTGGGCTGGTTGGCGACTGGCTGGCCGTGACCTGGTGGCACCGTCCGGCGAACGAATCCCGGAGCGTCGGCTGCGTGGCCTGCTCTGGCGCGCCGACCTCTCTGATTTACGTGACGCGACACGTAAAGAGAACGTTGTCCGGAAAGCCCGTCAGCCGTCGATGGTCAAGGTCGTTGTCCTAGGCTTGGGCGAATGGCGGGAGCGCCACTTCGCAACCCGCGCAGGATAAGAGCGCATCCGTAAGGGCCTAGCTCCTACACCCCGGCTACAATCGCTACGGGCGCAACAAGGGGTAAATCATGGAACGAAAAGAGCCGACGTTCAGCAAGCCCGACATGGATGAAATTCGATTTCGTGAGCCAGCTAGGCAGCGGAAAAGTGATTCCGACAACGGCCTAGTTTGGAAAATCGCAATTGGGGTTTTCGTAGGCATGTCGATCTGCCTTGTCGCCACGTGCTCGTTAATTGGTATAGGTGCTGCCGCTGTCGCAGAACGAGAAGACCAAGCCCGCAAGATTGCGATAGATGAGTTCCTGCGCACAGCGAATGATCCGGACCCGTTTGGGTTCGAAGCTCGCGCAGCGGAAGCACGCCGGATAGAAATGGAACGACGAGCACTACGGCCCGGACAACGCTGCATGCAAGGAAAGCGATTGGAGCGCATCGAAGGCGGCTGGAAAGACGTCCCGAACGAACCCTGCTGATTCACAGCGTGCTTGTCGGCGGCGTGAAGCTTCCAATTGTCTTCCCGGGATTCTGCGGGAACACATCCGCACGCCGACCTCGATTCGCACTGCGCATCAACATCACGCACCAACAGCAAGATCCCGCAAACGCCTTACCCCGCGCTGCGCTACGCTCCCACCCAGTCACTGGTACGGAACAGGCGTCATGGGAGCGGCACGCAGGGCCTTGTGGTACATCGAAAGCCACTTTGCCGAGAACCCCTCGCTGGCCCAGATCGCCGCGGCGGTCGAACTCTCGCCCTTCCACCTCTCACGCCTGTTCCAGGTCAGTACCGGGATCTCGATGGCGCGCTACCTTCGTGTGCGTCGACTGACCGAGGCGGCACGAGCCCTGGCTGCTGGCAGCGAGCCCATCCTGGATGTCGCCCTTGCCGCAGGCTACGCCTCGCATGCTGCCTTTACCAACGCCTTCACCGAGCAGTTCAAGCTGCCCCCGGAACAGGTTCGCCGGAACGGTCTGCACGGCATCGCGCTGTTGGAGGCCATCAAGCTCGACGCCCCAGCCCTGCCCTGCGAGGTGGAACCGGTACTTCGCTGTCAGGGCCCGCTGCGTGTGGCGGGCATCCGCGCCCGCCGCACCGCCGCTACCGTGGCATCCATTCCTTCGCAATGGCAGCAGTTGGCGCTGACCCGGGAGCTGGGCAAGGACATCGCCTTCGGGGTCTGCTGCAACCGCGATGGCGAGGGTGCCTTCGACTACATCGCCGGTATGGAGATCGGTGCGAGCGCTGCCGTGCCTTCGGCGTGGCATGCCGTTTCCATTCCGGCCGGGGACTATCTGGTGGCGTGGCATGCGGGCCACATCTCGACCATCCGCTCCACCTGGTACTGGCTGTTGAACGACTACCTGCCCCGGTCAGGCCTGAGCCTCGCCGACGCACCCGACTTCGAACGCTATGACGCCCGCTTCGACGACCGCACCGGAAACGGCGGCGTTGAGATCTGGCTGCCGCTATCCGACCCGAGTTGATCCAAGGAGACCCATTCGTGCGAGTAGTGCCCCACACATTCCTCCTGCTGACCTGTCTGTTCGCGCCGCTGGCATGGGCGGCTGCCCCCTCGCCCGCTGTTGGTGAAACCCATGGCGTGGCGCACACGCCCAGCGCAGCAGTCCGCGATGCCGGGCACAGCGATCGCGTGCGGTACACCGTGTGGTATCCGGCGCAGCCTGGTGTACAACAGCAGTCGCTGACGATAGGGCCACCGGATGCGCCGCTGTTCGTGGCAGGATCTTCTGCCGTCGATGCCGCCGTTGCGCCGGGCCGCTGGCCCGTACTGCTGCTGTCACACGGCAACGGCGGCAGTGCCCGCATGATGGGCTGGTTCGGCACCGCCCTGGCGCACTCAGGATATGTAGTGGTCGCGGTGGATCATCCCGGCAATAACGGTGTGGACACGATGACCGAAGCCGGAAGCATTCTGGTGTGGAACCGAGCCGATGACCTCGCTGCGGCATTGGCTGCGGTGCAGGCAGACCCCGTGCTGGCTCCCCATGTGGATACGAGTCGGCTGGGGCTGGTGGGATATTCGGCCGGCGGCTTCACCGCACTGGTGGCTGCCGGCGCGCAGCCCGACATGTCCAGGTTGGCTGCCTTCTGCAAGGCATCGCCGAAGGATGGAGTATGCATGCCACAGGCAGAGAATCCGGAAATGACCCTTGAGCGGCGGATGGCATCGACCGCTACGCCGGAGCTGGCACCTTGGGTTGCCAGGTCGGCTGAGGATCGACGCATTCCCAACGTTCGCGCCGTGTTCCTGATGGCACCGGCGATCGTGCAGGCGTTCGAACCGCATGAACTCGCACAGTTGGAGGCTCCGTTGTCGGTGGTTGTGGGCGAGGCCGATGCGATTGCCTCGCCCGCCAGCAACAGCAAGGTCATCGCCGCAGCGAATGACAAAACGCGACTTCAGGTACTCCCCTTGGTAGGTCATTACGACTTCCTTGCGGATTGCACGGAACTGGGCCGTGAGCGGGTAGGAACGCTGTGCGAGGTGAAGGCCGACAAGCAGGCTACGCATCAGGCAGCGATCCAACAGGCCAGGTCGCTGTTTGATTCCGCGCTTCGGTAGCGGCACAGCTGATGTCCAATATCTCGCTGCAGCTTATTGGCCAGGCGCCGGGAGCAGCGTCTGCGATTCAGGCCAAGAACCAGACCTATCCGGTCGATGCCAACGGCGGCGGGTTTGTACCGCCCCGGGTACCACGAGCGCTGGTTTGACCGACTCGCCCGTGACCGTCGAGGACATTCGTGCTGCCAACGGCTACCTGATCGAGCAACTCCTTTGTAGCAGCTCCAGTTGCCAGCCCGATGCCTGCGGCGGTTAAATCGGGAACCGCACGCAGCTGCTATCCGACATAGTCCATGCGGTAATAGATGAGATCGGCGCTGCTAGTACTGGTATTCGCATCTGCCTGGCACTGCCGGCCAGCGATGCGTTCGCCCCTCCCCTATCTTTACGAAACGCGTAGACATATCTGGCGTGTGCTTGAAGCTGGATGCAACAAAGTGCGCATTGGTAGCATAGACCGCAGCGCTCCCGTGAAAGGATGTAAGCCCATGCCGCCTCTGCACTTTTCACTTCATCGAGTCACAGCGCTTGCACTTGTTGCATTGGTGACGTGCTCGCCATTCCTTTTGGGTGCGACAGAGTCAATTTCCGGCAGCGGCTATTTTGTTCATGGCCTCAGTACTTCCCAAGATGCCCCGTTGGTTTCTTTGGGCAGCGACGGTCGCCTGCGGTATGCCTTGTACTCCGAGCAAGGCAGCAAGAAGGCGAGCAATATCGTCCCAGACTTCTCCCGCGCGGGCTATCAAGGTGGCGGCGTTGCCCTTCCCGAAGCAAATGTATTGCCAGTACGTATCGTGCTCTCGCCCTCGTTGACCGGCGACGATCACGCGCGCATTCAACAGGCTATCGACATCGTTGGAGCGCAACGCCCGGATGACCGGGGCATACGCGGTGTAGTGCTTCTCCAGCGTGGGCACTACACCATATCCAACGGGCTGGTCATCCGTGCGGGTGGCGTCGTACTACGTGGGGAAGGCCGCGATGGCCACGGTACAGTCATCCACTCCGCCCAGACGGGTCGTTTGGGAAGGATCATTGAAGTCGGCAATCCGGAGCATTCCCGCCTACTGAATGCAGCTGGCCTGTCGCCAGTCCGTATCAGCGCGGAACGGGTGCCTGTGGGCGCGATGCACATCCCTCTGCAATCCACGGAAGGCCTGCAGGTTGGCGATGGCATCATCCTGCGCCGCACGCCCAATGCCGCCTGGCTGGGGACCAATGGCATAGATACTGCCCGCTATGGCTGGACACCAGAAGGCTTCGTGATGGACTACGAACGCCTGGTCACCGCAGTGGAAGGCAACACCGTCTCCTTGGACGCGCCGGTAGTCGATGCTGTGGAGAATCGATTCGGAGGTGGCGAGGTTTACCGCGTTGGCAAGCAGCGGATAAGCGAAGTTGGCATAGAGAACCTGCGACTGGAGGGCAACCCGGCTACTGGCACGGCCGTTGGTACACCCGACAACGGGCCTTACACGGCTATCCGCTTCAACGGTGTGCGTGATTCGTGGGTGCGCAACGTGACTATGCTGTATGTATCGCATGGCATCACCGCGCACAACGGCGCCCACTTCAACACCTTTCAAGATCTGAGCTATCTCGCCCCACGTTACGGCCAAACCGAGGGCATGCGTCGCTATGCGTACAATTACGAAGGCAACGCCTCGTTCAATCTGACCCAGCGTTGCTATGCCGAACAGGCCCGGCACAGCTTCGTAACCGGCGCAACGACACCTGGACCCAATGTTTTCCTGGACTGCTTGGCTGTGAATGGCAGCAACGACAGCGGTCCGCATCACCGCTGGGCCACAGGAACGTTGTATGACAACACCCGCGACAACCAGCTCAAGGTACAGAACCGACGTCAGAGCGGTTCCGGCCACGGTTGGGCTGGAGCCCAGCAGATGTTCTGGAATACCGGAAGTGCCCACTATGTAGTGCAGGCACCGCCGTATGCAATGAACTGGAGCGTAGGACAGATCGGCGAAGTGGCACCCGGCAAATTTCAACCAGAAGAACCGTCAGGTATTCTGCAGCACCGTCTGCAGGTAGTGAGCCCGCGAAGCCTGTACCTCGCGCAACTGAGCGATCGGCTTGGCGCTCAAGCAGTTGAGGCGGTCACCATACCAGCGCAGCGGCAAGGGCAAATATGGGAATTGCTGGCCACACAGCAAGGCGAATGAATAAGGCGTGGGTGTTTTGGTCACATGCTGCCTCGTCTCCCCCCGATAAAGCGCTCTGGCCTTCCCTGTCTGCCACCGCAATCTCCTTGTCGCCTGTGCGTTATTCCACCGGCAGGGCGAGATAGGAGTTGTTGCCGCGCTTCAACGAGAAACCTGTCGGCTTTTCAGCGCCAACCTGCTGGAATTCCACCGTCATGTCCTGTGCGGTCGTGAAAAAGCGGGTCTTCGACTCAGCGAACAGTTCCAAGGGCTGATTGGCAAGCAGTTCGCTCTTGAGATAAAGCCGGCCATCCTGGGCGATGACCTGCGCCGGCTTACCCACCAGGATGTAGGTGCCTGCAAGCACCGCGTTGGTTGCTGGGTCTGACGCCTGCGCGACCTTTTCAATGATCTGGAACTCCGGCCAGCCGTATTCGGCGGCCACGCTGACAAGAATTTCGTCGATCAGCCCCGCGCCGTTGTCGCTGTTTGTCATCACCACCACGCCTTGCCCGGTGTGGGTATAGCCATACAGTTGCGAACGGAACCCATCGGTTCCCCCGGAGTGCGCAAAGCTCGTACCGCCGTCCAGCGGTTCAACGTAAAACCCCAGGCCGTATTCACCCAGCCCACGGCTCAGCATCGTGGAGGTCATCGCTTTGGAAAGCACCTTGCCGGGTACCCCTGACTGCGCCTGCTGTATCTCGATCACCACCTTGGCCAGATCCGTCGGGGTGGCCCAAAGCGCGGCAGCCGCCGATTCCGGGTAGATATGCCCCCCCCCCGCGACAGCCTTGCCGGTGCTGTCATGGCCGTTAGCGGCCCTGGCCTGCCACATCGATGGCAATGTCATGGCAAACGTACTGTCCTTCATGCCCAACGGGCCGAAAACAAGTTCCTGCATCATCTCGGGATAGGACTTCCGACCCGCTTCCATCATCATCAACTGGACAACGCAGTAGCCGCCACCGGAGTACTTCCATTCGCTGCCAGGCGTGGCCTCCACGCGAATGGCCTCGGATCTGGCAGGTGCCGCGCCATCCAGTACCTGCAACAAGGACGGCACCGGCTCATCCAGTGCGTAGCCATGGAAACCGTGGACATTCATTCCGGCACTGTGATTGAGCAGGCCGCGCAACGTGACAGGGCTTTGCCGGGTGAAGTGGTTGTCCGGAATCTGCCAGCTACTCAGCTGATCGTTCGCCGGCGCATCCAGTGACAACTTGCCCTGCTCAACCAAGTGCAACGCCCCCAGGGCACTGACTGATTTACTGATTGAGCCGGCCTGAAACAGACTCGCGGGCGCGGCAGCGCGCTGGCTGGCCGTATCCAGCACGCCATAGGAACGAGCCCACTCGATATGCCCCTCGTTGATGAGGGCGATGCTGACCGCCGGAACGGCATGGAAGGCCATGCGCGAGGCAAGGGACATCTTTTGACCAGGCGCGCCTTTGACGACTACACGACTGGAAAGACCCTGCTCCACGCGGGCAATTCGGGACTGGATTGCAGGTGACAACTCCTGGGCAGGTGCCAAGGGCGCCGCCTGCATCAAGGCGATGGATAGAGCGAAGAGGCAGGTTTTGAGCAGGCCTGGCGACAGGCTTCCAAACGCATTTCGATTGATGCCGAGCATCACGTATGCCTTCTGCAGAGATTGACATGAGAGGACCCGAAAACCGTTCGCGTCCCCAAGCGACCGAGCACCAAGTGTAGCGGGCACAAGGCTGCTTCCGGCGGTGAGCGGACGCATGCGCAGCCTCCGACAACGCACGCCACTTGCCTCCCCCGCCACTATCCACTTCCTGCCCGACGCAAACAGTGGAGAAGTGATGCCGAACGAGCGCTTGCGCTCCGGAAGATTTCACTTTGAGTCAGGCGCAGCATTTCGATGCTGAACTGTCACAGGCAGTGTTGGTTACGTGGAAGAACTTGCCGATCCAGCCAAGCGTAGCTGTATCAATTCCAGCAGTGCGCGGACACGCGCACTCACCGAATGACGATGACTGTATGCGCCCAGCAGCCGCAGAGGGGCAGGTCTAAGATCCAGTGGCACTTCCTGCAAGCGACCCGCAGCAAGGTCCTGCTGGCAGGGATGGGCCGCCACGATCGCGAAACCGATGCCCTCACGGGCGCCAGCCACGGCCAGTTCCCCGCTGTTGACACGGTAGCGGCTGCGAACCGGCACCTTGACGATGTCGCCCGCAATGTCCTGAAACTGCCAGGGTTGGCCCTTCAACGCACTGAGAGTGGTGATGCAGGGCAGAGACTTCAGCTCGCGCACATGGCGAGGAATGCCTGTTTTGGCAAGCAACGAGGGCGCGGCAACCACGATGCTGGGCAGAACGGCGAGTTCGCGGGTGATGAACGCACTGTCTTCCTGATGACCCCGGTGGAAGACGATGGAAAGGTCGACATCCTCGCGAAGCACTTCCAGACCGGTCATCCGCGTATCGCATTCGAGCTCGACCCCTGGATGGAGGCTGCAGAACTCAGCGAGGATGGGGCCAAGCAACCTTGGTGCCTCGCCCGGCATGCACACCTTCAGAGGGCCACGTAGTTCGCGCTGTACCGCGCCCAGCTCGTCCTGTGTGGAGAGCAGCGTGTCCAGCAACGGTTTGGCGCGTTCGTAAAGTAGCCGGCCGGCTTCCGTCATGCGCAGATGGCGGGTGCTTCGCTCCAACAGGCGTGTGCCGAGTTTGCGCTCCAGTGCGGCAACGTGACGGCTGACGTTGGAGGAAGGCATGGCCAATAGACGCGACGCGCCAGCAAAGCTCTGCTCGTCAACAACCGCCACATAGACACGGACTGCATTCAGATCCAATGCATCGCGCATTTACTGTCCCGTTTGCGATATGAAAGTATCCAATTTTTGCACACTAGTTCTCCCCATTGGCTTAATCCAACATGCCCTTTTCAACAGATGTGCTGCGGTGGGATTTGCACCCGGCACCGTACGAACAGGAGAGCCTCTGCGTGGAAATTGGAATACTCGGCGGCGGTATTGCAGGCCTGAGCGTGGCACTGGCATTGCACCAGAAGGGATACAGCCCGCGGGTCTATGAGCGTCGTGCAGCACCGGCAACCATGGGTGCCGGCGTGACGCTCTGGCCCAATGCCAGTTTCGTGCTGGAGGAACTAGGCCTGCTGCAGGACATCAAGGCGATCAGCGGTCGTCCGCAGGCAATGCGCCGCCAGGATGCTGCTGGGAATTCATTGGGAGGCCTCGATATCGGCTTGCTCGACCGGACCATGGGATACCCAACCTACACGGTGCTGCGCAGGCATTTGCAGGAGGTGTTGCTGGAGCACGTGGCACGGGCAAGTATTCCGGTGGAATTTGGACACCAAGCCGTAGCCATTGAACTGGATGCGCATGGCAGGGCCATGGCGCAATTCGACAACGGTGCGAGCATCCGCCCGGATCTGCTCATTGGTGCCGACGGCCGCATGAGTTCGGTCGCGCGCAAGTTTGTCGCAGGTGACAACACCCCTGTCTATCAGGGCTTCGTGAATTGGATCGGCGTGGCGCAGGGGCAGGATGCGCTGGTGGACGATAGTGCGATTCGGGACTTCTGGGGCGCGGGTGTGCGTTTTGGTTGCGTGCCGATTCGCCATGAACTGGTGTATTGGGCTGCGGCGCAGGCTCGACCTGTGTCAGAGGCCATACCGAGCACAGACATGCGCAAGGAAGTCGAGGAGCTGTTTGCGGGATGGCCCGAGCCGGTCGCGCATATCATCCGAGCGACGCCAGCGAATGCGATCCGATTGATTGCGATACATGACTTGGAGCCGCTGCATACGTGGAGCCGGGCGAATGTGCTGCTGATCGGTGATGCCGCGCATGCGCCATTGCCTACGTCGGGGCAAGGTGCATGCCAGGCGCTGGAAGATGCCTGGCATCTCGCCAGGTGCATGGATAGCGCAAGCGGTGGCCTGGGCGACGTTTTCCAGGCATTTTCGGCAGTACGTGCCGCCAAGACCGCAAGACTGGCGGAACAAGGCAGGGTCTTCGCACATGGATTATTTGCCACCGATCCTGAGTCCTGTCGCATCCGCAACGAGCGCGCCAAGGCCTCCGATCCTGTGCGTGACGTGCAGGCCTTGGCTGCCGGGTGGGGACAGGGCCTGCCAATCTCTGGCTGCACAGATGACAGCCCTGTGCGAGAACTTGGCGTTGGCAGCCTATACCGTATTGATTGACGCGCGTGGGCAGGACTGCATGCAGCGATGCAGAAAAGCCTGTTTCCACGCATGCAGTCAGGGACGGTCTGAACACCCCAAGCGGCTGATCAACGTTGACACATATGCCGGGTTGAGCACTCCCATGCGTCATGCGTGCTTCAAGCCGCGCTTGCTCTTGAGCCTGCTGATTGGCACCGGCGCCCCATACAACGCGTCTTCAATGCACCATCTACTTCAGCATCGGAGAGGCCGAACTCGGCGGCCATCGCATGGTCGCCGGGCGCTCCAGGCTGGCCTTTCCGAAATCAGCATTGGTTAGCTTCACGATCTGGGAGGCAGCGGGTTGCTGCAGCGCGGCTGCCTGTTTCTGTCCCCGAACGGCACCGCATTGGACACAAGTGGTGCCATCGCCTTCACCCCGGAAGCACGGCGCAGTTACGTATTCCAGGCACTGGCTATGGATACCTGGCAGCCAAGCGACATCAATGCAGAACTCGATGCCCGTCCAAATGGCAGCGGGCACGGAATTCCTCCACCCATTCCACTGTCCGCGCGATGCCTCCAAATGGAAAAAAGTGCAGGCTTACCCTTCCATGTGCCTGCGTCAGGCCCTTGCCCAAGCGGTCGATAAACCGATCAGGTCCCGCTGCACCCAGCAGTTTGCCGATCGACATGCCGTAGTTGGACAACATTGAAGCGCTTGCACTTACCCCGCACATCGCTGCATAGCGCGCAAGCATGGCAACGCTCGCAGGACCTGGCACTCCCACCCGCACCGGATGCTCGATACCGCGCTGGCGGAGCTCGCCCAGCCATGTCAAAACGACATCGGCGTCAAAGCCGAACTGCGTGACGATCAGCGGCGCCATCCCACGGCGCTCGATGTCATCACATTTGCGCGCAAGTACCTCCCAGCGCGCAGCTTCGCTCATCACCGAATGACCCTCCGGATGCCCGCCAACACCCAACACCTTGATGCCCGCACGCTCGAACACGCCGGTTTCAATCAACGAAGCACTATCGGGAAAGGGCCCCCGGGCAGTACCCAGGTCACCAGCGATGACGAAGCAGCGCTCAACCCCTGCTTCGGCGACCATCTGCGCCAAGTGCGCTTCCAGCGCCGCATATGAGGCGATTCTGCGCGCGGGGAAATGCGGCACAGGCGTGAACCCGAGTCCGCGAACCGCAACAGCAGCAGCCAGCCGTGCGTCATTTTCGTCGGTCGCAAGATAGGGAATGAAGACATCTGAGCCGGGCGCGATCCGGGACGCAGCATCGCTCAATGCGTGAATGGCTTTTACAGCCACCTCGAGCGAGTAGCTTTGGCTGAGCAAGTTGGCGAGTTCGGTCATATCACGAGGAATCAAGGTTCTAGCGGTATCTGGCGGCCACGTGAGCATCCAGTCTGTCTGATCGGCCCAGCCGGAATCACTGCATGCGTGGGGTGAAGCACGAGATGCTTCTTCTGGACGCGCAGATCATCATCCACGCCCAACCCTTCAAGCCTGCGCTTTGCGGTCGCCGCTCATCGTTTCATCACCTTTCCGATGTCAGCGGCAGTCACGGTCGCGAAGTTTCTGGCCAGTTCAAAGAAGGCGCGCACGTAGTCGATGCTGGTGTCCGCTTCGCGTGCACCCAGAAAAATCTGCTTGGCGATACCACGCGCGCCAAGCCGCACCGGAACCACGTCCATCCGGCTTGCGTATTCTTCCACCAACCAGCGTGGCAACGCCGCCACGCCACGGCCGCTGGCCACCATCTGCACCATGATGTCGGTGGTTTCAATGGCCTTGTGCCTGCGCGGCGTGACACCTGCAGGGAGCAGAAACTGGCTGTAGATGTCCAGGCGCTCGATATCCACGGGGTAGCTGATCAAAACCTCCCGGGTCAGCTGTTGCGGCTTCACGTACGCTGCCGGGGCCAGGGGATGATCCTTTGCCACCACCAGCACCTGCTCGTAATCAAATACCGGCTCGAACTTCAGGCCTGGTTTGAACAAAGGATCGGGGGTGACCAGCAGATCGATCTCGTAACCGAACAATGCCCCTATGCCACCGAACTGGAACTTCTGCCGGACATCGACATCCACGTCCGGCCAAGCGTTCAGGTAGGGCGACACCACTTTAAGCAGCCACTGGTAACAGGGATGGCATTCCATGCCGATACGCAGGGCACCGCGCTCGCCCTGCGCGAACTGTCCCAGCCGCTCCTCCGCCAAGTCGAGCTGCGGCAGCACCCGGTTCGCTACCGCCAGCAAGTATTGGCCGGCCTGGGTGAGGCGCAGGCTTCTTCCCTCGCGCAACCAGATCTCCGTGCCCAACTGCTGCTCCAGCTTGCGGATGCTGTGGCTCAACGCCGACTGGGTCAGGTTCAACACGCCAGCGGCGGCCGTCAATGAACCTTGCTTTTCAACCTGCTGGACGATGCTCAGGTGGATGCGCTCAAGCATATGGATGAATATTTTTCATGGAATGGTGAATTAATACCATTTTACCTCATCGAACGCCGTGGCTAGGATCAACCGTCGGCACCACTCCATTCAGCTGACCAGATCCGGGCTTCAAGAAGGCAAACATGACACACACGCTTCCGCTACGCATTGTCGCCGTCTCCGGCGGACTGCAACGGCCCTCCAAGGCAGCAGCACTGGCCGAATACCTGTCGGACCTCATTGCGGCCGAAGTCGCCTGCGAACAGCACTTGGTGGAACTGGGCCAACTTGCCGCCCATTTTTCAGGCACGGTCAGGCGCTCGCAACTGCCCGAACTGGTGGAGACGGCACTGGCAACGGTTGAACAGGCCGACGTGCTGGTGGTCGCCACCCCGGTCTATCGCGGGTCCTACACGGGTCTGTTCAAGCACTTCTTTGACTTCATCGACCAGGACGCTTTGGTAGACACACCGGTGCTGTTGGCCGCCACCGGTGGCAGCGAGCGCCATGCCTTGATGATCGATCACCAGTTGCGGCCGCTTTTCAGCTTCTTCCAGGCACGCACATTGCCGCTGGGCGTCTACGCGACCGACCGCGACTTCGCAGGCCAAGGCCTGCACAACGTCGACCTGATCCAGCGCGCCAAGCTGGCGGTGGAACGCGCCTTGCCGCTTCTGGCGCTTGGCCGTGAGGCAGGCATCGGGATCGCCGGGAAAGTGGCTGCGGCCAGAAAGAACAACCACACCGAAGCAGCTTGACGCTGTGCCGGATTCCCCCGCACAACCCACGGTAACGGGCCGCAATGAAACAGAACTTTGAATTCAGTATCAAACGCATTCGCTTCGATGAAAACTATCAGCCATCGGACAACACGCGGTTGACCACCAACTTTGCCAACCTGGCCAGGGGCCCCAGTCGCCAGGAGAACCTGCGCAACACATTGAAGATGGTGGACAACCGCTTCAACAACCTGGCTGACTGGGACAACCCGACGGGTGATCGCTACACAGTCGAGCTGGAGATCATCTCCGTGGAGATGGACATGGGTGCTGCAGACGCGGCCGCTGTCTTCCCGCTGATCGAGATACTGAAGACCATCATCATCGACGGCAGGACCGGCGCGCGCATTGAAGGCATTGCCGGCAACAACTTCTCCTCCTATGTGCGGGATTACGATTTCAGCGTGTTGCTGCCTGCTTACAACGTCAACCGCTCGGTATTCGGCACGCCGGAAAACTTCGGCGAACTGCACGGCAAGCTGTTCAAGCATTTCGTGGCTTCCGATACCTACAAGGCACACTTCAGCAAGCTGCCGGTGATCTGCATCAGCGCATCGAGCAGCAAGGTCTACCAGCGCACCGCCAACCAGCACCCGGTGCTGGGCGTGGAGTACCTGCAGGACGAGCTCTCCTCGACCGACCACTATTTCGCCAGAATGGGCATGCGGGTGCGCTATTTCATGCCGCCCAATGCAGTTGCACCGTTGGCGTTCTACTTCTTCGGCGACCTGCTGGGCGACTACACCGACCTGGAACTGATCGGCACCATCAGCACGATGGAGACCTTCCAGAAGATCTATCGGCCCGAGATCTACAACGCCAACTCGGCCGCCGGCTGTGTCTATCAACCCAGCCTGAAGCACCAGGACTATTCCCTGACCAAGATCGTCTATGACCGCGAGGAGCGTAGCCAATTGGCTGTCAAGCAAGGCAGGTTCACGGAAGAGCATTTCATCCGGCCCTACCGCCAGACGCTCGAACAGTGGGCCGCCAACTGCGCGCTTTGATCACCACCTGGAACTAGATTCAATCATGAGAAAACTGTTGCCCACTTCAACCGCCGGTAGCTTGCCCAAGCCGTCCTGGCTGGCCCAGCCCGAGAAACTCTGGTCGCCCTGGAAGCTGCAGGATGAGGAGCTGGCTGAAGGCAAGCAGGATGCCCTGCGTCTTTCGCTGCACGAACAGTTGCAGGCCGGTATCGACATCGTCAGTGACGGTGAGCAGACCCGCCAACACTTCGTCACCACCTTCATCGAACACCTCGACGGCGTTGACTTCGAGAAACGTGAGACGGTGCGCATCCGCAACCGCTACGACGCCAGCGTGCCAACCGTCGTTGGCGCGGTCAGCCGGCAGAAGCCGGTCTTCGTCGAGGATGCCAGATTCCTGCGCCAGCAGACCAAGCAGCCGATCAAATGGGCCTTGCCCGGCCCGATGACGATGATCGATACGCTCTTCGATGATCACTACAGGAGCCGCGAGAAGCTTGCCTGGGAATTCGCCAGGATTCTCAACCAGGAAGCCAAGGAACTGGAGGCCGCAGGGGTCGATATCATCCAGTTCGACGAACCTGCCTTCAACGTATTCTTCGATGAAGTGAATGATTGGGGTGTCGCTGCCCTTGAGCGGGCCATCGAGGGGCTCAAGTGCGAGACCGCCGTGCACATTTGCTACGGCTACGGCATCAAGGCCAATACCGATTGGAAGAAGACGCTGGGCTCGGAGTGGCGCCAGTACGAAGAGTCCTTCCCGAAGCTGCAGCAATCCAATATCGACATCATCTCGCTGGAATGCCAGAACTCGCATGTACCCATCGATCTGATCGAACTGGTACGCGGCAAGAAAGTAATGGTAGGTGCCATCGACGTGGCCAGCGACATCATCGAAACCCCCGAGGATGTCGCCAATACACTGCGCAAGGCACTCAAGTTCGTGGATGCGGACAAGCTCTATCCATCCACCAACTGCGGCATGGCTCCGTTGCCTCGGCAGGTAGCCAGAGGCAAGTTGCATGCACTCAGTGCAGGTGCTGAGATCGTTCGTCGCGAGCTGGTCGCCTGATTCCTGTAGCCAGGGCAAGCGACGCGTACCCGGGACAGGATGCGACAGATACCCGAGGCGGGCGTTGAGGCCCGCCGAGGTGCCCACCGAACGGTAATAACCTTGTCCTCCGAATCAGTCCGTATCAACCACCCGCACGCCGGTACCGCATGGCAACTGCGCCGTTGCGCAGCGGCGTCGATGACATCAGCTCCAGCCGTCGCGCGTTGGTCAATCCGCGCTGGTAAAGGGTCGGGCCGTGCCCGGCGATTCTGGGGTGGACGAGGAACTGGTACTCATCGATCAGATCCAGTCGGTCCAGCTCGGTTGCGAGCATGCCGCTACCAAGGAGCACGCCGGCGGGTGTCGCATTCTTGAGTTTCTGCACGCCTTGGCGCAAATCGCCGGTGAGGTGATGGCTGTTGGTCCACGGGAACCCGGTTCGCAGCGACGACACCACATACTTCGGCTTCACTTCCAGCTTGGTCGCCCAGTCGCGCATCGTCGGCGTGACCTGTTCGTCACCACGGGCCACCGCTGGCCAGTAGGCCTCCATCATCTCGTAGGTGACGCGGCCCCAAAGCATCGCCCCGGCCTCGTCCATGAGGGCACTGAAGAAGGCGTGGGTTTCGTCGTCGGCAATCCCCTCTTGATGGTCGATACAGCCGTCGAGGGTAACGTTCAGGCTGAAGGTAAGAAGTCCCATGCGAGCTCACTCAGAGTTGGGCGTTCCACTGGATTGTCGCTTGTCGACGAATGCACCGCAGCACCGGCCCGACATCAGCCACGCGCACCTGCCAGCACGGCGTCTTGCGAAACGCCAACCAAGCCCCTGCCCTTGCCCTGCCGGTCAAAGCGGCGAAAGTGCGTCCACCTGCTGGTAACGGCAGCAGTGCCCTGCACTCAGCAAACAGGTGGGGACGATAGCTGCTGCTTGCTCGACCAGTGAGGCATGCCCCCTCGGGGCCGCCCAAACCCCACCTTCAAGCGGCCAAACAGCCCCAGGTGCCGCCTGTCCTGCACTTGCTTCAGCTCCGGATTGGCGCCAACCCCCTGATATCTGGGACAATTGCCAGCGGCCAGACGTTTCCGGTCCGCTACAGCATGGACCCGCATCGAGGCGGTCATCGCTCTGCTGTCCATTCACGGCTTGCCGCCGCTCTTCCCGGATTGTCATTTGAACACCACCGACCCTGCTGTTGCCCCTGCCCTACCCTTGGCCGATCGCCTGCGCGAAGCGCTGGATCTACTGGAGGCGATTGAAGCCGACCGCGGCATGCTCGAAGCGCTGCCCGAAGCCGACCGTGTGCGCCTGCACCAGGTGGTGGCCAAGGTCTTCCACCCCGAGCCAAAGGCGCGGCGGCAGATGCTCAAGAAGCAGGCCCGCGAGCGCCACCAGGAGAAGGTGCGCAAGTCCGAGGCGCTGCTTGAACAGACCGGTATCCGCGCCCTGCGTCGCAAGCCGGTGTTCAGCACACCCAACTACTTTCCGCCGCATGCCGCCGGCCTGCACGATGCCAGCAATGGAGAAGGCGCTGCCGCCGCCGAGGAGCCCGTGCATTCGCCGGAACTGCGTCATTGCTATGTCTGCAAGCAGAAATTCACCCAGTTGCATCACTTCTACGACCAGATGTGCCCCGCCTGCGCCGATCTGAACTACATCAAGCGCACCGAGACCGCCGACCTGCGTGGACGCGTAGCGCTGCTGACCGGTGGTCGGGTCAAGATCGGCTACCAGGCCGGCTTGAAGCTGCTGCGCGCTGGTGCCGAGCTGATCGTGACCACCCGCTTCCCGCGTGACTCGGCGGCCCGCTATGCCGAAGAGCCCGATTTCGCCGTGTGGGGCCACCGCCTGCAGGTGTACGGGCTGGATCTGCGCCATACGCCCAGCGTGGAAGCCTTCTGCAGTGAGCTTCTCGCCACCCGCACGCGCCTGGACTTCATCATCAACAACGCCTGCCAGACCGTTCGCCGCCCGCCGCAGTTCTACGCGCACATGATGGCCGGCGAAACCGCTGCGGTGCAGAGCCTGCCGGAAACCATCCGCAAGCTGATCGGCAATTACGAAGGCCTGCGCAGTGCCGACCTGCTGCCAGTGGCGGCAGCCGCGCTGCCGTCGCCACACGCAGTTGGCAAGGACGGGCTTACCCGCGCGGCCGAACTCTCACAGGTACCGCTGCTGGCTGATGAACTGCTTGGCCAGCGCCATCTGTTCCCCGATGGCCGCCTGGATCAGGATCTGCAGCAGGTGGATCTGCGCGACAGCAATTCCTGGCGTCTGCGCATGGCCGAAGTGCCCTCGGTGGAGCTGCTGGAAACCCAGCTGGTCAATGCCATCGCGCCGTTCATCATCAATGCGCGCCTGAAGCCGTTGATGCTGGCCACGCCCGAGCGCGACAAACACATCGTCAACGTGTCGGCGATGGAAGGCCAGTTCTACCGCAACTTCAAGACCACCCGCCATCCGCATACCAACATGGCCAAGGCCGCGTTGAACATGATGACGCGCACGTCGGCGGCCGATTACCAGAACGACGGCATTCACATGAACAGCGTGGATACCGGCTGGGTCACCGACGAAGATCCGGCCGGCCTGGCCGCCCGCAAGGTGCAGGAAGAACGCTTCCACCCGCCGCTGGACATCATTGACGGCGCCGCACGCATCGTCGACCCGATCATCCACGGCTTCAACAGCGGCGAACACGTCTGGGGCCAGTTCCTGAAGGACTATGCGCCTACCGATTGGTGACACAGCAAAGGCCGGTTGAATCGGTGATTCACCGGCCTCGCCTGGCGCACGGTCAGCCATGGGATTGCTGCCTGCACCTGGCCGATTGCCAGGTCGCTGGTACCCCACCATGTTCGGCTCAGCTCATCAAATAAATCCAGCGGTCTACGCCACGCCCCTGGTTGCCGAGTGCTGTAGCAACAGCACAGTTCCGCCACCTGGAACGACATGATCCTGCGCCGCGCATCGGCCGACGCCTGCATGCACCACACCAACCGACAAGGCGAGAAGGATCTGCGCCGCGTAGTAGAGTGGCAAGCCCCAAAGCCGATTGATCGCACCCCGTGCCACGAAACGGTCACGGGCGACAGCTACGTCCGAGATCGCAAATACCATCGCCCCTACCGCCAGCAGCCACACCCCGGTTGCAGCACTCGCAGCAATCGCCATTGCACACATGGCAACAATGGCTGCCACATACGCGGTAACGGCGACACGATAGAAGGCTTTCAAATGCCCCCAAAGCCATGCGAGAACTGCCGCGCCAATACCGCCGACCAGGACAAGCGCTGCCAACAAGACCAGGCCGTCGATAGGCAGAACTGCAAACGCAAAACAGAAAGCCACATGGGCAAGCAGGAAGCTGGCGAGACCGAACAGAAAAATGCTGCTTTTCTGCGACAGCAGAAGGACGTCGCCCAGCCAGCTGAGTGCCAGTGCAGACAGCATGGATCGGCCAAACACGGATGCGGTCGCGTCGAATTGGAGCGCCAGCGTCACGAACGCGGTGCTGGCAATGACCTTCAGCAGGGCTTTGCCGATTTTCCAACCGCGATAGTCGCATAGCAGCAGCGCGCTGCAAGCGACAAGACAGACACCGATTGTGAAGCCTGTTTCAGTCGCCATGGCAGTACGCACTCCCCAGCGCAAGAGCTATGCCGAACCACGACGCTGGATCGACTTGAATAAGAACCCGGCTGCAATCGTGCCGCCAATCGCTTCAGCAACAGCCAGCACATGATGCCTGCAAAGCTTGCCCAAGCCTATGCCCTGCAAGCAATGACACTGACTGTGCCCAGGCCCTGTTACCAATTGTGACGAGGCGCTTTCGCGATACTCTGCCACGGCCCGGCCACCGCCTGCACCACGGCGCCATCGAACACCATCATCGCGACGCATACCAAGAGGATCTGCAGATGAGGCTCCGCAACTTCACCAGGCTGGGACTACTGCTGCTATCCGTTTTCGCGCCCTCCCTTCCGGCAAACAACCCGGCTGCGCCGGTAGAGGCCAGGGTCCCTTTCGCCCCCACGGTATTCATGGGCAGCGACGGCCTGGCCCACCTCGCCTACGAGCTTCACATCACCAACTTTTATGCAGATACAGGCCCATTGGCCCCCCTGCAGCTGCAGGTCGGATCGGACACCTCGGACGTACCCTTGCTGGTCCTGGACAGCACGCAACTGCGCGAGCAGGCCCGGCCCACGCCCACAGAGGCCGAAGCGCTTACGATTCCTGCGGGGAAGCGGCTGGTCATCCTCATCTGGATCACCTTGCCAGCAGGCGCGGTAGCGCCGCATCGGCTCACACACCAGATCGACTTCGAAACCGACAAGCACACAACTGTTACGCTCGATGGCGCAACAACAGCCGTCAGCGACCTGAAGCCGATACCGCTTGCAGCCCCTTTGCGTGGCGGACGCTGGCTAGCACATGAGGGCCCCGGCTCAGTTCGGTCCCACCATTGGGGCAGTCTGGTAGCCGTCAACGGTGCGCTCACGATTCCTCAACGTTACGCATTGGATCTGGTTGGCATCGATCAGTCCGGCAAAGCATTCCACGAAGGTGCAACCACGCTGCAGACAACGCGCCGCGAAAATTGGGTTGGCTATGGCTGGGACGTGGTCGCAGTCGCCGATGGCATAGTGCGAAGCACACGCAACGATGCACCTGAGCACCCTCCCCTCAGCCCGCAGCCCGAACCTGCTGCTTTGACCGCCGATGGCCTGTTTGGCAACTACGTCGTGCTCGAACTCGCACCAGGCGTGTTTGCCAGCTACGCCCACCTGAAGCCTGGCAGCCTCAAGGTACAACCGGGGCAGCGCGTCCACCGCGGCCAGCTGCTGGCGCAGCTTGGTCAATCCGGAAATTCCTCAGCCCCACACCTTCACTTCCAGCTGTCCAACGCCGCAACATTTGAAGGTTCCGAAGGCATCCCCTACCTCTTTGATGCTTTCGAGGTACTGGGGCCAGAGGCTGAAGCCCAGCTGTTTGGACAGGGTGGCCCTTGGCAACACCCACCACCGTCACCGCACCAGCGGCAGTTGCCACTGAATGATATCGCGATCCGATTTCCGGACCCATGAGCATTCGTCGCCAGCGGCTATCCAGCACCACGGTCGAGGTCGCCGTATGAAGCCCTTGCTTCAAAGCACCATTGTCCTGCCGCGTGAGTTCTATCGCCGCCATCCCACCGTGGTAGCACCGGATCTGCTCAACAAGATACTGGTCCGTGACGATGGCCGCTGTGTACGTATCGTTGAAGTAGAAGCCTATGCCGGTAGCGAAGACCCTGCCGCGCATTCCTTCCGCGGCAAGACAGCGCGCAATGCCACGATGTTCGGCCCCGCAGGTCATCTCTATGTCTATTTCACCTATGGCATGCATTGGGGCAGCAACGCAGTGTGTGGTGACGTCGAGCAAGGCATGGGGGTGCTGCTCAGGGCTGCGCAACCCATGCATGGCCTGGATCTGATGTATGCACTCAGGCCCGCTGCAAAGCGCTCAAGCGACCTGGCCAATGGTCCGGGCAAGCTTTCCCAGGCAATGGGAATCAACCGTGCGCACGACGGCGCTGACCTGGTCAATGGTGATCGTGGCATCCGCATCGTGTCCGACGGCATGCTTCCCCCTGCAAGTCCCGGCCAAGGTCCCCGCATTGGCATATCTAAAGCGGTGGATCTGCCATGGAGATGGTGGGTCGCGAACAATCCCTGTGTTTCCGGAAGAAAACCGAAGTAGCGCACTGATTTCGGGAAGTGCCAACCACAACCGCGCCCTTATGGATAATTGAAACAGCGCTTCGCATTGAACACCCCTACACTTCTTCACATCGGACGCAGCCGCTGAAAGTAGCGGCAACACTTCGACCTCGTCACCTCAGTACGAGGCATCTCTGTTTGCTTCTGCTTCTACCTTCGCCGGGGAACGAAACGATTGCCGACTTGTCCTTCACGCGCGCGGGGAGCCGTCTGGCAAGCAGACCACTCGGCCCTGCGAAGTCCGAAGCTGCTCCAACCTTCCGGAAAATGAGCCATCCATCATGGAATTTACGGTTCCCGCGCCAGCGTAAGCCTGTTTGACGTCTGTACGGAGAACCCGGATTGACCGGTCAGACTTCTCAGGTTAAGAGGCAGCGATCCAACCAAGCAGCAACTGTCCCCGGGAGCCAGCAATGCATGATGCAGCGCAGCACCACTGTAAGACGGTATCTGATCAAAAATGGTCGCTCAGTAGCTTCATGGAGTTCTACGAGCGCGTATTGGGCCCCCGGCTGTTCAAGCCCTATGGCCAATTACTGGTGCAGGAAATACGCCAGGAAATCGATCCAGCCGCGCCGCCGACGCACATCCTTGAAGTTGCCTGTGGCACGGGCCTTATCACCAGTCATCTGTATGGCGATCTGGCCAAGCAACTGGGTATACAGCTTGTCGCCACCGATCTGTCCAAAATCGCCGTGGATGTAGCCAAGCGCGTGCTCAGTGAGGAGTTGCAGCGCGAGGTCACCTTTCAGCATGATGTTGACATGGCGGATCTTCCGTTCGAGGACGACAGTTTCGACATCATCGTCTGCGGCTTCGGGCTGATGTTTCCCCCCGATAAAGCCCGTGTCGCCCGTGAGTTCAAACGCGTGCTGCGTCCCGGCGGGAAAATCTACGGCACGATGTTTCACTACAACGAGCTATTCGATCTGGCCCGGCGATTATCACACAAACATTTCGGCACCCCTTCCGCCATCATGGATGCGGCACTCAGTTTGACCGACCCCGCGCCCATTACCCAGGCGTTTGCCATGGAAGGTCTTGATCGTGGCATCAGCGAGGTCACAACCTCGCACCCCCACGCGTTTTTCCTCGACGATGCGAGCACCCGTGAATTCATCTTCAATGCCTGCATCCTGCTGGAGGAATTCAACCAGTGCGATACCGCAATCCGCGAACAATACCTGGACAGCATGCTTGGCGAATTCAACGTGCAAGTACCAGACCGAAACTATCAAGTGAAGGCGTGGCTGCTGCGCGGGCGGTTTGATCAAGCCGACGAAGAGCCAACAGAACCCACGCGGGTTCCGGACTTCTCCGAATTGACCGATTTCCGGCAACTCACCGCCGAGGTTGCCAGTATCGAAATGGACGCACCTACTCCGTTACAGCATTCGCAGTTGTGGACGTATCACGCCGTCAAAGCGGCCTTCCTCGCGGAGAATCCGGCCTATCCCGACGCAGCCGTTGAGGCCTTGCGCAGAACCGAGTTTTCCCGGCTGGACGCACAGCAAACAACCTACCTCGATCATGTAGGTGGCACCTTGCCACCGGAAACACTGCTTGAAAGGGACTTCCAGGTACTCAAGGCCACCATCCTGGGTAATCCACACAGCGGCGGGCAGGCTTCCAGGGAGGCCCACGAGCAAGCGCGGACGGAGATTTTTCGTTTCTTCAACTGCTCGCCAGCGGACTACGAAATCATCTTCACCGCCAATGCCAGTAGTGCAATCCGCCTTGTGGCCGAGTCGTTCCCGTTCGAGGTTGGTTCCGAAGTGTTGTTGAGCAAGGACAACCACACCTCGGTCCATGGCCTACGCGAGTACGCCAGGTCCAAAGGTGCCTCGGTCAAGTACGTGCCCTTGGACAATGCCTTGCAGATCAACGATGGCCTGATGCAACGCGCACTGGCCCAGCTGGTACCGGGGCATCCGCACCTGCTCGCCTACCCCGCGCAATCCAACGCGACCGGCATACGCCATGACTTGAAGTGGATCCGGCTGGCGCAGGAACGTGGTGCAATGGTGTTGTGTGATGCCGCTGCATTCGTACCGCAGGCAGCTCTGGATTGCACGGCGCATCAGCCGGACTTCATCCCCGTTTCTTTCTACAAGATGTTTGGCTACCCGACCGGCGCAGGCTGCCTCATCGCAAAGCGCTCCTCGCTTGCCAAGTTGGCTCCGCTTTCTTTCGCTGGAGGATCGGTGTGCTACTACTCCGGCCCCTGGTCGCCCACGGACCGGCTGCTATACCGTGACGATGGACAACGATTCGAGGTGGGCACTCCCAACTACGCTTCGTTCCCATCCATCGCATACGGGCTGCAGTTCATCAACCAACTCGGGCTGGATCAACTCAGCCTGCGTTCGACAACCCTGGCCCGGTGGCTGGAGGTGCGCCTGCGCGAGCTGCGCCATGACATCAAGAGCCAGACTCCCTTATGCCGCACCTACGGGCCTGCGCAGCAGCACAAGGGGGCAACGATCATGTTGAATTTCTTTGATTGCTACAACGCGATTCTTCCACATGCATTGATCAGGCGAGCGGCTGATGCATTCGGCATCAATGTGCGCAACGGCTGCTTCTGCAACCTGGGCGCCGTGCAGCAAGCCACTTACACCACCGCAGGTGCCGAGCATTGCGAGCTGGACAAAACCGGGAAAGTTCTCGACTGCCGAACGTTCGACGACAAGATACTTGGCAAGGGCGACTGTGGCGCAGTGCGGGTCTCTTTCGGGCTTGGCTCCAACTTCGCCGATGCCTATCGGTTCTATCTTTTCGCCAGATGCCTGCTCAATCTTGAACACGCGCGGCTGGAGGAAGCGGTAAACGTCATGTAATCCATCCCCCAGTGCGGCCGCTCTGATACAGCCGCAAACCTGCATGCGCTGGCCCCTGCAGGCCAGCGCGTGCCACTTGGTAGGGGGAGGTCAGCCTTCGCTGGACAAACTGGCGTTGTCAATCACAAAGCGGTACTTGATGTCACCTTTGAGCATGCGCTCGTAGGCGTGGTTGATCTCCTCGGCAGCGATCAGCTCGATGTCCGCAACGATCTGGTGCTTGGCACAGAAATCCAGCATCTCCTGGGTTTCCGGGATGCCCCCGATCAAGGAGCCGGCCAGGGTGCGGCGCTTCATGATCAGGTTGAACACATTGGGGGACGGATGCGGCGTCGCTGGTGCACCCACCAGTACCATCGCGCCATCACGCTTGAGCAAAGCAAGGAAGGCGTCGAGGTCATGCGGTGCGGCCACGGTATTGACGATCAAATCGAACTGATTGGATTTGGCAGCCATCGCGGTGGCATCACGCGACACCACTACTTCATCCGCGCCCAATGCCAATGCCGCCTCACGCTTGGACTCGGAAGTGGTGAAGGCAATGACATGTGCTCCCATCGCATGGGCAATCTTGATACCCATATGGCCCAGACCGCCAATACCGACCACGCCTACCGTCTTGCCTGGGCCGGCATTCCAATGCCGCAGCGGCGAATAAGTGGTGATACCAGCACACAGCAGTGGCGCTACGGCAGCCAACTGTGCTTCCGGATGGCTGATGCGCAATACATAGCGTTCATGAACCACGATCTCCTGTGAGTACCCACCCAGCGTCCAGCCGGGCGCGTCCGCAGTCGCACCGTTATAGGTGCCGATCATGCCGTCACAGTAGTTCTCCAGGCCGGCTTCGCAGTCGTCGCACTGCTTGCAGCTGTCCACGATGCAGCCCACGCCAACCAGGTCGCCGGGCTTGAAGCCGCTGACATGTGCGCCAACTGCGGCAACCCTGCCGACAATCTCATGGCCGGGAACACAGGGAAACTGCGTGCCAGCCCATTCGGAACGAACCTGGTGCAGATCGGAGTGGCAGATGCCGCAATATGCGATGTCGATCTGCACATCGTGCACGCCGGGTGAGCGACGGTTGATATCCATCGATTCCAGCGGCTTGTCGGCGGCATGGGCGCCATAGGCTTTGACAGACATGGGAACTCCGGCGGTGGTTGGGGAAGCCGCCATTGTCCTCCGGTATGACTCGACTTGTAAGGCAATCAGCCCTTCCGGCCTCGTTCGGCTGAATCCGTCGATTGGGGACACCAATGACTGGTTGGCTTATTGCTGTAAACGGCGTGTGAAGGCAACTTCACACGCGCAGCAACACTTCCAGGTACACCTCAGCCCACACCCAGCCTTGCCCATCTGCCCCCCATCAGCTGTCGAAATCAGTGACGACAACGCGAGCAATCGCGCCATCCTTCAATGACTCGAAACCTTCGTTGATCTGCGAGAGCGCGATTGTCTTCGATACCAACCCCTGGAGGTTGAAACGCCCAGCCAGCGCCATCTCCGCATAGAAGGGAATGTCACGCTTCAGGTTTGACGAGCCCATATAGACCGTCTCAATCCGGTTCTGGTTGAGCTGAAGACTGAGGGCATCAAGATCGATGGTCGTCGCTCCCGCGCCAATACCCACCAGATACAAGCCCCCGCCCTTGGCCAGCATCTGCAGGCCCTGCTCGATCACCATGCGGATGCCGACGAAGTCGAATACATGGTCCGCCCCGGTTGGGATCAGTGCTTTTACTGCTTGCACCGGGTCGACCTGGCTGGAATTGATCACATCGGTCGCACCAAAGCTTCTGGCCCGGTCAAGCTTTCCATCCGCCACGTCAATTGCAATGATCCGCGACGCACCCGCAAGTACCGCGCCGCCAATGCCGCTCAGTCCAACGCCGCCGGCACCGATCACGATCACAGTCTGCCCATGCTGCACATTGGCTGTATTGAGCACGGCCCCTGCCCCGGTGAGCACACCGCAGCCCAGTAGCGCAGCCTGCTCGAAGGGCAGTGTTTCCGGCACGCGCACTATCTGGTTTTCATGGGCCAGAACCTGCGCGGCAAACCCGCCCAGTCCATATCCTTGATTGATCACACTCCCGTCCTTGGCACGCAAGCGCGCCGGTTCTGCTTCGCCGCGCAATGTCGCTTCCGGGTGCAGGCATCCATGGGTATGCCCGGAAAGGCATTGCACGCACTTGCCACAGAACTGGATCAGGCTGGCAACGACATGGTCGCCGATAGCGAACTCGGTCACCGCGTCACCAATACCCACTACAAGCCCGGCGACCTCATGCCCAAGCACCACTGGCGCCGCGTAGCCAATGCCAGCATTGGCTACTGTCAGATCGCTGTGACATAGCCCCGATGCCCTGACCTCGATAAGCACTTCTCGGCCGATAGGCTGGTCCAGCTCGATGTCGTGCACGTCGAAACCACCACCCACTGAACTGACGACGGATGCCTTCATTGACCTGCGCTCCAGTTGGAATTGCTTTATGTAGTGAACAAGGCAACGGCGATGCTCGCGATCAGGATCACGCCAGCGGCCGCGGCTTCCGGTGACGGCCAGGATCGATTTGCCACCACCAGGTGGCACCCTGCTTACTCCAACTTGTAAATGCCGGGTCAGGTCGATGCCTCGGTGCAGTATCCGGCGCATACGAGCTATTTGATGGACCACAAGCCTTGGCCAAGCCATCAATTGCGCAGCGCCAGCATCGCTGCGGGGCCAACGGACACCGCCGGCCGCCCCACCAATGCGCCACTGCATGACCAACACCAGATCAGCACATCAAGCGGAAGCTTAGGAGCCCAAGGCATGGAACCGGTAGCCTGATATCAGCAGATTCTTGCCTGTTCCTCGCACCAACCTGGACCGCGACGCCCTGTCCAAGGGATGCAGCTCTTCACTCCAACGGGCCAGTCCGCAGAATGCTTTCACGAAACTCCCGCGCGTCGCGTGATGGGGGCACTCCAAACAGTTTCTTGTACTCACGACTGAACTGGGATGGGCTTTCATAGCCCACCGAAAAGGCGATACCCGCTGTGTTTTGCTGCTGCGCCGCCAGACGTCGTCGCGCTTCGTGCAGGCGCAGACGCTTCTGGTATTGCAAGGGGCTCATGCCCGTTACGGCCTTGAAGTGCCGGTGCAGTGAGGAAAGGCTCATGCCCACGCTCCTTGCCAACACCTCCACCCGCAGCGGCCGCGCGTACTCGTGCCGTAGATGCTTGATCGCGCTGCTGATCCGCGACAGGCGGCTGTCGGACAACGCCAACTGCCTGAGCATCCCCGCTTGCTCGCCGAGCAACAGTCGGTACATTACCTCGCGCTCGAAAAGGGGCGCGAGCATTGCTATGTCACCCGGCCGCGCAAGCAAACGCACCAAGCGAGTGAGGGGATCGAGCAACGTACATCCAAGTGTCCCTACCGCCATGCCAACCGATGGCGAGAGGTCACGCAACTGTTCGCCCATATCCAGCAGCACAGTTGCCAGGATTGCCGAATCCAGGCTCAAGGCGACCCCCAGGAATGGCTGGACGGGGCTGGCTTGGCAGATTTCGCCGACGATCGGCAGGTCAACCGAGCTCACTGCATAGCTCGATGCCGGCAGCTCGATGATCTCCCCGCCCAAGGTCATACGTAAGCGGCCCTGGGCTACCACCAGCAGCCAAGCGCCATAGACAGATTCCGAGGCGGCACTGACCTGCTCCGAACGCATCAGTGACATGCGCGGAACGGCAGTAGGCGTAAAGCCGGCATCGCCATGCCGGGCAATTGCTTCCTGCAGTTCGATCAACGAGGCCATCCGCCGAGCCTAGCCAACACGCAATGAAATGGAATGACCGAAACCCACATTCGCCCGCGGCAGGAAACATCACCGTGGTCATCTGTTTGATTCAACACCAACACAACCGAGCGAACACGACTTGCCAGCGAATGCTGGCAAATGAATCCAGGCGCGTATCTTCCCGCTGCTCCCCAGGCCCGGCCGTGCTTACTTCAACGCCGATTTCCCCTTGCTGTGATGCCGACGCACCAGCTCTTCAAGGTAGATGTCCAATGCGGCCCTGGCGTCCTCGGAGGTGTCCTTGTGCTTCATGGCCCAATTCAGGCGGTCCATCAATACTGGATCACGGCACTCATCCAGACTGCTTTCATCCCACTGCCGGGCCTTGCGATAGCGTTTGGCGCGCTCAGCCTGCGATAGGGGCGTCGCATACAGCCGCGGGCGTCCACGGCGTTTTTCTGGCGTGGGCGCAGTTTCAGTCACCGCTATTTGATCGTCCACCATGGTCCTTCCCAACAAAATTGCAGCCCATATTAAAGTGATACATCACTTATTGCCCGAACATTCGTCACTGGCCGCGCACACTCAGCGATAACCGGTGAATGCTCAGGTAGCGTGCGGTCATTTCCGCTCTTGAATCCGTCGTTTCTGACTCGCCAGACCTCCGTCAGAGCTTCCCCACACGCCGCAGCACAGGCAGAGCGGTGGCACCCGATACCCCGCCAGACCAAAGCGCAAGGATCGCTACGCCTAAAGATGACAATGCGACGTGAGCGGACTGATTGCAGCAGTAAACGGCAGTCCCCATCGCTGGCAGATCAGACATGTCCTATGCAACCGTCGCGCTGAATAGGACTCGCAGTGCTTACTTTGCCATCACCGCGCCAATAAAGTAGCCACAGGCGTAGAGCAAATCACAACATCCTTGCTCCTTCACGCCATTCGCCAGCCATCTGCGGCGTAGCCAGCCTGCTGTAAAGAAGTTTCTTTCCCCTTCAACAATTGAAGCCGATCCGCCATGAAGCCACTCAGCCTCCGCGTTGTACTTGCGGATGATCACTCAGCCGTGCGAGCCGGCCTTCAGTACGCGCTCACAGCCGCCGGCACAATCACCGTTACGGGCTCCGCGCGTGACTCGACCGAGCTCATGGATGTACTTGCGCGCTGCCCCTGCGACGTCCTCATTTCCGACTACTCCATGCCCGGCGGACGCTATGGTGACGGTATTGCATTGTTCAAACTGGTAAAGAAGCGCTATCCGTCGATCAAGATCGTAGTACTCACCATGCTGGAGAACGCCGGCATCGTGCATTCGCTATTGACCTTGGGCATTTCCTGCATCCTGAGCAAGTCCGATTCGCTCAATCACCTGATGCCCGCTGTCCACGGTGCATTCGCCAACGGCCGCTACCTTTCACCGACCATCACCGAAGCCGCCGGCAGCGTCACTTCTGGCAGCTCCGCTATACAGACGCTGACGACCCGCGAGCTTGAGGTCATCCGCTTCTTTGTCTCAGGCTTGACGGTCAATGAGATTGCCGAGCGCTTGAGTCGCAGCAAGAAAACCATCAGTACCCAGAAAGGTGCCGCAATGCTGAAGCTTGGCTTGAAGCGTGATGTCGACCTGTTGAGGTATGGCATTGAATCCGGCCTGGCGGACGCCGATGGCAGCCCTTCCATCGCCCGCGCGTCATAGCCAACGCAGTTGGCATTTCGCAGGATTTTCTTCGCGGCTCGATACCGACAACAACTGCAACTCTATCGCCGTTGCCCGCCTGAGCGGCATTTCCGAAATCCCAGGGTCAGCCAAAAAGCAAGATGTCTTGGCCTTATTGGGACAGGTCCTATGGCTGCACCAGACCGCTTGACACAACATGGGCAAATTCCCTGTGCAGCGCCAATGTGGCGCTCACGTGCGCACTTTGCTTTCAAACTGCGGCTGAGAACATACAAAGATGGACAAAAAAACCGCAGACGTCAGACGGCTGCTGATCAGTTTCGCCCGACTATCCACTCTCCAGAAGAATCAGTTCCTGGAGACACTCAACTTGTTCATGTACGCCTCGCCACAACGCAGGCGAAAAATCATGCTGCACTGGGAGTCTGGCAAGGCCGGGCTGGATGTCGAATGACACGGCCAGGCCCACAGCGAAACCGCACAGCGGCTCGCTGTCGAATGCTTCAGCCTTCACCTGCCTCGGTCGTGGCGGAGTTGCCACCTGAGGAGGTAACCAGCCCGTTCTCCATTGCATAACGCAGCAGGTCAACGTCTTTTTCGATGGACAATTTCTCCATCGCGCTGGCCTTCTGCGTGCTTATGGTTTTCTTGCTGCGATGCAGACGCTCGGCAATTTCATTGACCGTCAAGCCCGAAGCATAGAGCCGCACCACTTCCGACTCGCGGATGCTCAGTACGCCCGCAGGGTTGCGGCTACGCCTGTTGAGCTCGATTCCCTGCACCACCTTTTCGATGGTTGGTGAGTAGTACTTCCCGCCACTCTGCGCTGCATGGACTGCAGGTACCAGATGGGTCAAGGCATCCGACTTGCTGACGATGCAGGTCACCCCTTGTGCCAGCAACGTGTGCAATACAGCTGGATTATCAAGCATGGTGAGCACTACCAGCTTTACCTGCGGGTAGCGCCTGGCGATCATTCCGAAAAGCGTAATTCCGTCGCCAAAATCACCAGCCGGCATTGCATAGTCAGACACCACGACATCGCAGGCCACGCCACCGAGCAGCGCCATCAGTTCAGTGGAATCGGCCGCCGTCCCGACAAGCTCAAGAGTCCGGACTGATGACAACTCATACTTCACCCCAGCGATCATGCCCGGGTGATCATCAGCCAAGACCACTCTGATCTTGAAACCGCTCATGGCAAGGCTCTCCGTGAAGTGCGCCGGCAGCTGGCCAATCCAGGCTGAGGAGGTATCTCCTACCCTGCGAGGCACTTCAGGACAGAATCTATGTCACATCGCGTCCAAAGACAAAGACTTCTGAACAGAAAGGATGCGATTTGCTGCATTGCGGTTTGCCTGCCTACAGGTAAGTAACTGCCCTGTTGGCCAAACGTACCGGACCCTGAGCCGACCACGTCATTGCCGCATTTCCGCCAAGGCTATACCACGGCTTCAGATGCTGTACTTTCCGGATGCCATGGAAAGCTGAAAACTGGCGCGCAGACGCAGCTCCATGGCCCGCTTCAGCCGACATTGCCAGCAGCCGGCGCGCATGCTGTTTCGGCGCCCCACCACGGCGACCAGTGCCGCATGGCGCCGCCCGAAGCGCTCCATACGAATTCCCTCAGCCACGCGGCCAAGGGGTATGCATCGTGGCTACCGTCTCCGGCGGCGGCGACAGTCACTGCAGGGGAGTTCAACGACGAGGTAGCAGTGGCTTTGTCGCTGCGCTGGGCCCAGGGGTTTCCAGCGCCACTTCCGGTCAGTCCTGCTCGGCCATGTACCGAACATAGTCAGCCTTGGACATCGCTCGGCCGTGCAGGTAACCCTGGGTTGTATGACAGCCAAGGCTGCGCACCATATCCAGATCCATATAGGTTTCCACCCCCTCGACGACGACGGTGGCAACCATCTGTCGCGCCATGGCAATGGTGCTGGCAAGCAGGCAGCGTGCATGAGCATGGTCGCGCGCCTCCACCAGCATGCTGCGATTTATCTTCAGTTCGTTGAAAGGCACCTGCATGAGGCGGTCCAACGAGGAGTCGCCGCTGCCGAAGTCATCAATTGCGCAGTTGAACCCGCGCAGCCGCAGCTGGGTTACCGCGCCGGCCAATGCGGGATTGCATCGTTCGCCGCCATCCTCGGTAATCTCGATAACCACCCGGCTGGGATCGACACCCGCGTGGTAGGCATGGTCGGCAACGGATTGCGCCCAATGCACACCGGTCGCTACACGCGCCGGGACGTTCACGGCCATCAGCAGGCTTGAGCCGGCCCCCTCATGGGCTATGCAATCGAACGCGCAGGACAGCATATAGCTGGTGAGCGACTCCAGCAGCCCCTCACGTTCGATAGCCGGCAGGAAATCAGCCGGTGCCAGCACCGAGCCATCCGCTCTGTGCCAACGCGCCAATACCTCGGCACCGCGTAACACGCCGGTGACGGCGCAATGCTGCGGTTGGAAATACGCCTGTATCTGCTGCTCGAGCAACGCACTGCGCAGCTCATCGCAGGAGAAGTCCTGCGCACGAGGCGTACCGCACGACAATGCCTGATGGTTGATGCCCGACTGCTCTATCGATGCTGCAATGATCTGCCTGATCTGCTCTGCCTTCAGCGGCTTGCGCAGCGCAGCAACCACGGCCAGGCCCCGGTGAGCGGCATAGGCCGAGGCGGCGTTCAAGATCCGGCTCGGCTGGCTGCTCACGATGGCCAACCGAGCGGTGCGGCAATGCTCGGCCAGCAGATCGATCACCTGCAGGCCGGTAAGGTCGACGATGTCCAGATCGAGCACCACCAGATCCCAGGCGCGATCGCGCAGCGCAGCCACGGCGCGGGCTCCGTCCAGGGCTGAAGTGACTTCAGACACCCCTGATTGACGCAACACTTTGACCATCGGAAGATGCTGCAGTTCATTGGCATCTACCACCAGCGCATTCTGGATCATCCGGGCTTCCGGTCGTGGTGATACAAATTGGGCAAGAGCGTTCATGGGTGGTGCCTCCACGCCAGGAGCGGCGGTATCAGGGAAGGGGCTGTTTTTGATGAGGTTATTGTTCCAGCGCACCCGTCCGGTCGACATCGGCCCAGTCCGAATATTCACCCTGAAACCATCAGACAACGCCTCGGATTCAGGCTTTTCTCCACATCAATGGGCAGCAGCCAAACGCGAGTGGAATCTCAAATGGCGTCCGATACAGGCACTGCGAAGGAACCTGGCAGCTCCCATGCGCCTGCCAGAGACAATGCGCTGAAACTGCTGAGCCGACACCAGCGGGGCTTGCTCTATGTCGGCGGCATCGTCACGACGCTGATCCTGGGCGCGGTGACCGCGGTGGTCATCCACTCGCAGATCCGGGATTTCATTGCCGAAAGACACGCCGACTACACCAGCCGCCGTGTGGCACTGCAATCCTTCTTCGCAGTACGCGAAGGTGCAATGCGCGTGACCACCGCGCAGGAAGAGTACGCATGGGAATCCCGGCGGGAGCCTGATGCCGAGCTTGTGCGCCGGTTCGCCGACGGCCGTGGCCGGATGACACTGCAGCGCTCGGCCAACTCACCACATGTGCTGGTTCTTGCCGACACGGACCGTGGACAGCCGCTGGAGAGCTTCGCTCCCTACCTGAAGCTGGCTGATGAAGTCAGCCATCAGGCCGGCACCTTCGCCCGCGCATTGACAGCATCGATCTATTTTTCCAACCCTGACCGCACCTTCCTGGGCGCGGGACCTCTGCCTGACCGCAACCTGCTTGCCACCTACTCCAAAGAATCCACCGCCGCCCTCATCCATCGACTGTGTCCCGATCAATCGCCACCACCGGGTACCAATGACCAGCGGCCAACAACCGCAGGACCGCAGTGGCTACCTGTTGCGAATGATCCGCTCACCGGGCGTGCATCTTTGCTGTTGCGTCAGCAGGCCTTTGCCGACGCACAGCCATTTGCAGTGTTCATCGCGTCCTACCCCATCGAGGTGGTCGCAGATTCCCTCAGCTCAACACAGGCCGATGAGTTCTGGGCGATCACCAATGGCCAAGGCGACTTGTTCCTGGGCGCCCAGCAGCCCGACGCCCGCCAGGTTGCCAAGTTACCGCTCCACCATTGGGCAACCGCAGCAGCCACGGACAAGCGCGATCAGCTCATGCGTATGGATGGGCGTTTTGTCGCCACGAACCCCATCTCCACTGCCAACACCGGCTGGCAGCTGATCCATACCTTCTCATGGCGAACCGTTCTCTCCGCTTTGTGGCCCACACTGCTGTTTTACGCAGCCGCCATGCTGCTCGCGATAGGCTTCGTGTGGGCGGTACTACTTGTGATTGAACGCAAGGTCTTTCGCCCCGGCTACGTGCGTTCCGAACGCATCGTCGAAAGCGAAAACCTCAACAGGACAATGGTCGAAACCGCGCCTTTCGGCCAAGCGCTTCTGTTGTTGTCGACCGGAGAGGTGTTGCTGAAGAACGCCGTCATGGCCACCTACGCTGCAGCCACACCCGATGCAGCACTGCCTTTGCATCTTGGCTTTCTCAACGCATTCCATGCACATGACCCGGCCACCATCGCTTCGCCGGGCGTCGAGCTGAGCCTGCAGACACGCGACGGCAACCAATGCGCCGTGCTGCTGAGTGTCGTCCCCACCAAATACCAGGGAAAGGATGTGTTGTTGTGCAACTTCACCGACATCACCCTCCGCAAGAAAGTTGAGCAGGAGCTGGAGAACGCCCGCGCTGCATCCCAGGCAGCGAACGAAGCCAAGTCGTCTTTCCTGGCCATCATGAGCCACGAGATCCGTACGCCACTGAATGCCATCATGGGCAATCTTGAGCTGCTGGCGCGTACTAGCTTGAGTACAGAACAAAGCAGTCGCCTACACGCTGTTACCTCATCTTCTTCTGCGCTGTTGAACATCATCAATGACATTCTGGACTTCTCCAAGGTCGAGTCCGGGCAGATGACGATAGAGTCGATACCATTCGACCTTGGCGAAGTCGCACAACAATGCTTCGAAATGTTCACTCCCATGGCCGATGCCAAAGGACTCGGGATCGACCTCATCATCGATGACAGCCTGCATCAACGTTATCTGGGTGACCCAAACCGCATCCGCCAGATCATCTTCAATCTGATCAGCAACGCAATCAAGTTCACCGAGTCTGGCGACGTACTGCTCGAAGTCTACCTTCAGGACGACAAAATCGCCGACTCGGCGATCGTACTTGGCGTGAGCGACACCGGCATCGGCATGACTGCTGCCCAGCAGGCGTCGTTGTTCACCACGTTCTCCCAGGGCGACGCCACCATAGCGCGCCGTTACGGCGGCACCGGGCTTGGGCTCGCACTTTGCAAGCGGTTGGCGGAGCTGATGCAAGGCAGCATCAGGGTAAAAAGCGCTCCTGGCAGTGGCAGCACCTTTATTGTCACTCTGCCATTGCCTGCGGCAAGCCCTGCCATGGCCCATGAGCACTCGCCGCCAAGCACCGCTACTACGAAAGAGCACATTCCCCTGCATGTTCTGGTGGTCGACGACCATCCTGCCAATCGAAAGCTGCTGCAATTGCAGCTGGAGGCGTTGGGCTGCAGCGCTACTACATTTGAAGACTGCGACGCGGCGATGGCCACCTTCAGCAGCCAATGCTACGACGTGATCCTGACCGATCTGAACATGCCGGGCATGGATGGTTTCACATTCTCGAACTGCCTACGCAAGCGTGGGGTAACCACTCCCATCATTGCGGTTACAGCGCACGCCTCAGACCGCGACAGGTTGCGTAGCAGGGAGGCCGGCATCGATACCATCCTGATAAAACCCGTTCTCCTGGACGCATTGCGCGCGACGCTAGGATCGCTTGACGAGCGCTCGCTTCCCCAGCATGACGTGCACGAGCAATGGAATATGGCCACCGGAACGCTCCCTCCGGAAGTTCATCTCCCCCTGGCGACATCACTGGAGGACTCCATGCTTGCCATCAAGCAGGCGCTTCAGACCAAGATGGCGAACAGCGCCGACCAACAGGCGGATATCATTGGACGTCACCTGCATTCGCTTCGTGGCGCGTTCGCCTTTATCCACGAAAGCGCCATCGCACAAAGCGCGGCGGCAATGGAGACACTTCTGGAGCAACGAGCGCTGGGCGAACTGGAGGAGGCGTTGGTTGCCTTTCATGCCGCGGCCCGGGCAGCACTTGCACGCAGGCACCAATAGGCGCTTTTCAAACCGCGGTGAAGCATAGGCATTCGACCGGAAGTTCCTGCAGATGAGGTTGATGCACGCACTTTCATCGACTGGCACTTTGAGTGAGCTTCGGTCGTCGGTATTCCCGCAGCGCAACCGATTGTGAAGCACCTCCACAGCGCCACTGTCTTCCAGCAAACCAGAGCTCCCATAGCACTGCCTCACCACGCACATGCCGACTGGATGGCTGAAGCAGACCCGCAAGCCGGCCTCACTCCTGCCAAACTCCACACGCAAGGCTACTTACAAGCTTGCTGAACCTTGTTGTCCCACAAGCTGGACAGTGCGAAATCCCTTCTAAGCCCAGCCTTGGCATAAGCCCGATCCCGCCCTTGGCGCGCCTTCTGGCAAGCACTCACCTTCGGAACAGCGCCATCACGCCCGCGATGGCGCCTTCGGCCTTGCGCGCGGGGCTGTGCATCTTGTTGCAGCTTTCGGCGTATGTCCTCCAGATGCTTGACCGTCTGCACATCCATCGGATCTGGCGCGACTGTCCAGCGCTTCAGCTCAACCCCCTCGCACGGCAGCGACTGATAGGAATGGCCTCTTGCGTCGCCACATTTGTAGGCTGTCGCGCCCTCGCCCCCAGACAAAAGGCAGCCCAGCACGACATATGAAAGAAGCGGCACGTCAACACCCCCAAACCAAGCAGATCCGGGTCCACGTTGACAGTTGCACCGGCCCCAGGCTGCCGGTGCTCAACCCGGCCTGGGGTCGGCCTTGCCCTCTGCAGGACCGAAAGACAGGTCGCAAGCTCTTTCAGCCCAATCTCACTGGACGAAGAAATTTCTTCACAAATCGCTTGCGGGAAATGTGAAGCCCCGCTATTATTTCTTTCTCGGCAACGACGTAACAACGTTTCACCGGGGCCATAGCTCAGCTGGGAGAGCGCCTGCATGGCATGCAGGAGGTCAGCGGTTCGATCCCGCTTGGCTCCACCAAATCCAAACATTAGGCCGTTTGGATTGTCGACAATTTGATGAGTATAACGCGTCCCCATCGTCTAGAGGCCTAGGACATCACCCTTTCACGGTGGCGACCGGGGTTCGAATCCCCGTGGGGACGCCATTCATCAGGTACAAACGGACCCAGCCGTATCGGGTCTTTTTTTATCGAAGCAATCTTCCCAAGAGATTGCACGGAAGAAGAAAAAGCTTCCAATTTGATAAAAAACCGTTATTATAACGGGCTGGCAACAACGTGGGGCCATAGCTCAGCTGGGAGAGCGCCTGCATGGCATGCAGGAGGTCAGCGGTTCGATCCCGCTTGGCTCCACCAATTCAGGCCTTAGGCCGCCTGAATCTACAACTTGAGATTTGAAGAATACGCGTCCCCATCGTCTAGAGGCCTAGGACATCACCCTTTCACGGTGGCGACCGGGGTTCGAATCCCCGTGGGGACGCCATTTCTAAAAAGCTCCGAGCAATCGGGGCTTTTTTCTTGCCCTGTATTTACGGCAATGCCGCCCCGCCCTTGCTGGCGCAAAAGCAATCAACCGCCCATCAAGCCATGATCGACAGGCAACCACGCCGGTCGGCATACTGAGATGCTGGACGCGACCAGCAAGCGGCAAGGATAGTTCAATGAACATGAAAGCACTTGCCATTCTGCTTGCCGGAGCACTACTGACCTTCGCCGGGACCACACTGCACGCCAACCATCTCTTTGCCGAACGCTCGCAAGTGCCCGACGTGGCCAAGGGCGAGACCATCGAGTTCAAGGTAAAGGGGTCCGACCGCACGGTGTACATCACCCGCAACGATCAAGTTCAACACTGGTCGATTCTTGGCGCTGGGATTCTAATGTTCCTTCTGGGCGCAAAAGGCGGCGCCCTGAAGCGGAACCGCGCATAGCCCTGAGATTGGCAGCGTCAACGCAGGCAACACCGCCTTTTTGCGCGAGCGGCGCAAGCTGCGAAACCCACGCTTCAGCAGATAAGTGGCATCAAGTCCGCTGCCCCTGGACTGCAAGCTTAGCCACCTTCTCTGTTTCCGCATCGCAGCTGAAGTTTGAAGTACTGCGGGACAACTCCTGCCGAACATGGCTCGGCACTACATACCAGGGCTCTGCGGGAGAGTAATGCGATTCGCAAACCTGCAGTGCCTGACAAACTCCAGGCAAAGAAAAAGGCACCCAAGGGTGCCTGTTTTCTCTGGTGCCGAAGGGGGGACTCGAACCCCCACGCTTTTAAGGGCGGCGGATTTTGAATCCGCTGCGTCTACCGATTCCGCCACTTCGGCTGGCAGGAGCGGAATTATAGCGAAGCTTTGTGCACTTGGGCAGACCTTGGCTGAAAATATTTGTGTAATGCCTGTTTCGGCGACTGGCTATACTTCGACCGGTCCAGATACAGGGGAAAACGATGGGCTCGCTCGAAGGTACGAGGGTGCTGGTCGTGGAGAACGACGAGTTGAATGCCATGCTGCTGCAGATGCAGCTGGAGATGGAAGGCATGCTGGTGGGCGGCGTAGCTGCCACGGTGAGTGCTGCCCTGCAGATGATCGATGAACTGCAGCCCCAGCTCGTATTCCTGGACTATTGGCTGGCGTGCAATGAGAACAGCAGCCCGGTTGCTGAGCGCCTGAGGCAGCGCGGTATCCCGTTTCTGGTAGCCACCGGGATGGAAATCGACCAACTGCCTACAGTGTTCGATGCCGGCGTGAAGCTGTCCAAGCCCTATACCGGCAACGATCTCAGCCAGGCGCTGCAACGCGCACTTGCGCCGGCGTGAGCCTGCACTCTGCATTGCAGCTTTGTAGGAACGGCGTAAGCCGCGAAGCAGATGGATCGTCGGGCACTCCGCCGCCTGGAATTTCAGCATTACCAGCTTCGCGGCTGACACCGCTCCTACGAGATTGATGCGGTCCTGCGGCAGCTGGCTCAGCTGCCGCGCTTTGCCCTTGCGAATGCATCAGCCAGTGCGTTGTTGGCCGGAGCAGCCGACATTGCCGGTCGGCCGCCCGCATTGCCAGCATTGCGCTGACCGCGCTGATCCCGGTCGCGCCCACTGCCAGCAGCACGTCCCTGCCCTGCACCACGTTCGTCACGCTCGGGCTTTTTGGCGGGCGCCGGCGCATCTTCCAGCCGCCGGGTCAGTGCGATGCGCTTGCGCGGCACCTCGACCTCCAGGACTTTGACCTTGACGATGTCGCCGGCCTTGACCACATCGCGCGGGTCTTTGACGAAGGTGTCGGACAAGGCCGAGATATGGATCAGTCCGTCCTGGTGCACACCGATATCGACAAACGCACCGAACGCGGCAACGTTGCTGACCACGCCTTCAAGGATCATGCCCTCGCGCAGGTCCTTGATGTCCTCGATGCCTTCGGCGAAACGCGCTGCCTTGAATTCGGGACGCGGATCGCGGCCTGGCTTTTCCATCTCCTTGAGGATGTCGCGTACGGTCGGCACACCGAACTTGTCATCGGTGAATTGCTCGGCCTTCAGGCTGCGCAGGTAGCTGCCGTCGCCCAGCAGCGCCTTGATCGGCTTTGCAGCAGCAGCAACGATGCGCTGGACCACCGGGTATGCTTCCGGGTGAACCGCCGAGGCATCAAGCGGCTCGTCGCCATCGGCAATGCGCAGGAAACCGGCGCATTGTTCAAAGGTCTTGTCGCCAAGGCGCGGCACTTTCAGCAGGTCCTTGCGGCGCTTGAACGGACCGTTCTCATCGCGGTGACGGACAATGTTCTCGGCCACCGTCGATGACAAGCCTGATACACGCGTCAACAGTGCGGCCGAGGCGGTGTTGACGAACACGCCGACGGCATTGACGCAGTCCTCGACACGCGCATCCAGCGCCTTGGCCAAACGAAACTGATCCACGTCGTGCTGGTACTGGCCAACACCAATCGCCTTGGGCTCGATCTTGACAAGTTCGGCCAGTGGATCCTGCAGCCGACGTGCAATCGATACCGCGCCACGCAGCGAGACATCCAGTTCGGGGAATTCCTTGGCGGCAAACTCGGAGGCCGAATACACCGAGGCACCGGCCTCGCTAACCACCACCTTCTGCAGTTTGGGATTGGCACATGCGGCGATCGCCTCGCCTGCCAGCTTGTCGGTTTCACGACTGGCCGTACCGTTGCCGATCGCGATCAACTCGACGTTGTGCTTGATGCACAGCTGCTTGATCGTCTGCAGCGACTGCTCCCACTGCCGGCGTGGCTCATGCGGGTACACCGTATCGGTGGCCAGCAGCTTGCCGGTGGCATCGACGACGGCGATCTTGCAACCGGTGCGGATGCCCGGATCCAGTCCGAGCACAGCCTTCGGGCCTGCCGGCGCTGCCAGCATCAAGTCTTTCAAGTTGTCGCCGAACACCGCAATCGCCTCAGCCTCGGCTTTTTCGCGGGCCTGGTTGAACAGGTCCAGCAGCAGGTGCATGTGCAGCTTGGCGCGCCAGGTCAGCCGACAGGCATCCAACAACCAGCGGTCGGCCGGGCGCTCCTTGTTTGCGATGCCTGCGTTGAGCGCTACCCGACCTTCCGCATACTGGTGGCCGGCTTCGGCGTCGCTGCCCGGGTCCAGTTCGAGGAAGATGAACGCTTCGCGCCGCGCGCGGAACAAGGCCAGCAGGCGGTGCGAAGGAATCTTCGCCAATGCCTCGGCATGATCGAAATAGTCACGGTATTTGGCGCCTTCGGCCTCCTTGCCGTCGGCAACGCGGGCGCGGATGATGCCATTGCCAGCCAGCCAGTTGCGCAGCTCGCCAACCAGTGCCGCGTCTTCGCCCCAGCGCTCCATCAGGATGGCGCGCGCACCTTCCAGTGCGGCCTTGCTATCGGCGACGCCCTTTTCGGCATCGACGAAACCTGCGGCATAGGTCTGCGGGTCCAACATGGGATCGCCGAGCAGGCCATCGGCCAGCGGTTCCAGCCCCGCCTCGCGGGCAATCTGCGCGCGAGTACGGCGCTTCTGCTTATAGGGCAGATACAGATCTTCCAGACGCGACTTGGTATCGGCGCCCATGATCTGCTCACGCAGTACATCGGTCAGCTTGCCTTGTTCGTCGATACTGGACAGCACGGCGCGGCGGCGATCTTCGAGTTCGCGCAGGTAGGTCAAACGACTTTCGAGATTACGCAGCTGGGTATCATCCAGGCCGCCAGTCACTTCCTTGCGGTAGCGGGCGATGAACGGAACGCTGGCGCCCTCATCCAACAGCGCGATGGCCGCCTTGGTCTGAGTGGCTTGTGCGCCGATCTCGTCGGCGATTGTCTGCGCGATCTGCTGCGCGAGCTTGATGTCTTGCATTGCCGGTGCGGTAGCCACGGTGACGGAAGCTGCCATTCTGGCAATGCGCGCGCCCGGGGGAAAGCCGTTGACAGCACGCGCCGGACCTGCCGCCCGGCGCGCGCGCCTGAATACTCAGGCCAGATGCTGATACAGCCGTTGGCTGGCGACGTCGTCACGCAGGTCTTCCAGCACCATGACCCGCATCGAGCCCCTGCCGGAGACGTTCATCGTCCGTTCTACGTAAATTTCCGGGCCATGCTCGGTATCTGCGCGGGTTTTGCTGAAGCCGTACGGCAACACACCCTTATCGCCATCCTTGCTGCCACCGATATAAAGAACAATTGCCATGGTGGGTCGTGCTCCTGTTGGATCTGTAACAGGTGCAACGATACGTGGGGTGACGTTACAGAGATGTACATAAAAGGTTGTCGTTTGATGTCAGCGCTCAGCGCGCCGGCTTCAATGACTGCATTTCAGGTACGGCCGGGCCACCAACCACGACCATGCATGGCGTAGTAATCCGCCGCACGCTCGAACGGATTACGGACGCTCACACCGCCGCACAACAGGTAGACCGGCAGGAACAGCGGGCCAAGCACCAGGTACTGGAAAACATGCGCGCGCTCATGATCGCCCAAGCGCACGCGCGGATGTTCGCAACGACCCGCGCGATGTTCATAAGTCTGGCACAAACTATCCAGGTTATCGCCGGTGTGCAGGATCACCATGCCGAAGGTGATCGCCCCACCCGGCCCCCACGGCCAGCGCCGGAATACCAGCGCGTTTTCCCTGCGGCTCCAGTACAGGCGTGCGCCAGCGAGGCTGCCGAGCGCACCCACGATCAGGCCAATCAAGGTATTGGGCGAGGTCCAGACCCCGCCCAGAATACGCAACCACATCGGCGCCATTTCGAGCCGCATGAGACTCAGGCCTGCACTATTGATCTGGCGGCCAGCACGGACATCAGCGTGCCGGCGTACGCAGACGGCGCAGCTGCTGCAGGAACCACGCGGAGGCATCCTGCTCCGGCACACCGCTACAGGACACCTTGTAGGGCTTGCCGCTCATGCTGCTGCGGCTGGCGGCACGCTCGATGAACTGCTCACTGCTGTCGACCATGTCGCGCTTGAGCAGGTAGTCGTATTTGCGCTGCAGATGGCCCCGGGCCGCAGCTGCGTCATACCAGCTGCCATTGCGCTGAAAGCGGCAGCCGGAGCTTTCCAACGCCTGCATCAAGCCGCTGATCTCGCGCTGGGTTGCCGCACTTGGGGCCGCACTTGCCGGCAAAGCGATCAGAGCCAAAATTGCGGCGAGCAGAAAATTGCAGATCAGCTTCATGCGCGTTTACTCAACCAGTCGTTGATGGCACCGGGCACTTCACGCTGCGCGCGCCCGGAAACATAGATACCGATGTGGCCACCGCGGAAACCGAGCTCGGTGTAATCCGCGCTGCCGACTTGGCCCTGCATGGCCTTGGATGCAGCCGGCGGTACGAGGTGGTCCTGCTCGGCGTAGATGTTGAGGATAGGCATCTGTACCTGGGCCAGATCGACCGTTTCCTCGCCGATGCGGATGCTGCCACTCATCAGGCCATTGGCCTGATAGAACTGCTTGACGAACTGCCGGAAGGTTTCACCTGCCAGATCCGGGGAATCAAAGATCCACTTCTCCATGCGCAGGAAGTCTTCCAGGGCCTGCTTGTCGTCGAGGATGTCCATCAAGCCCACGTATTTCTGCACGTTCAAGCGGAACGGCTTGAGCATGAGGTAGCTGGCATTCATCAGGTCGGCCGGGATATTGCCCAGGGTATCGACGAACAGGTCCACATCGACGTGCCGCGCCCAATGCGAGAGCATGTTGTCCGCAGTATGGAAGTCGACCGGCGTCACCATGCTGATCAGGTTCTGCACCTTGTGTGGGCGCAGCGCGCTGTAACACAAAGCGAACACGCCGCCCTGGCAGATACCGAGCAGGTTGACCGGCGCGCCATCGCGCTGTGCACGCAGGTGATCCACCGCACCGTCGATGTAGCGCAGCAGATAGTCTTCCAGGGTGAGGAAGCGTTCGGAGCGATCCGGGTAGCCCCAGTCCAGCACATACACGTCCTGACCCAGCGCCAGCAGCTTCTGCACCAGCGAGCGGCCGTCCTGCAGATCAACCATATAGGGCCGGTTGACCAGCGCATAGACGATCAACAACGGCGGTTTGCTGGCATCGGCCTGATCGCTGACGAAGCGGTACAACTTGACCTTGCCGTCACTCCACACTTCCTGGCGCTCGGTGACGCCATAGTCCACGTCTTCGACACCGGGCAACAGCTTCAGGCCATCGACCAGCTTGCGTTGCCACTGCAGGGTTTCCTGCAGCAGGTCATCGTTGCCAAAACCCAGTGGGCCCTTCATTTGCCACTCCTGCGACGGGCCGGTGCGGACTTCGGTTTGCTGGCAACCACTGCCTTCTTGGCTGCCGGCTTCCTGGCGGCTGGCTTGTTCGCCGTGGTCTTCTTCGGCGCAGCCTTCTGCACGGTTTTTTTCACAGCCTTCCTGGTGATTTTCTTCGACGCTTTCGTCGCCGCCCGTTGTGGCGCCGGCTTCGCTGGCTTGGCAGCTTTTTTTCCTGCCGATGGCTTTGCCGATTCATCCGCCGGCGCGGACTGCGCTGGCACGCTGGCCTGCTGGGCGACCGCCATCAAGCGCCGCACCTGCCGTTCCAACTCGGCGATGCGCCGATGCGCCGCGTCCATCTCCGTGCGGGTAGGCACGCCCATCGCGTCGCAGGCACGTTCCAGTTCACTCTGCGACGCTGCGCGCAGACGCATCTGGGCATTGGCCAGCTCACCATAGATGCGCTGGAAATCTTCGGAAAGCGCCACCTTGGCATATGCTTCTTCGGCGGCATCGATCCACAGATCGAACATCGCCCGCGCACTGGTCAGCTGGCTACCGGGCACCTCATGCTCGGCCAGCTTGGCCTCGAAACGTTTGAAGGCATCATCCAGGACGCTGCGGATCGTATCCACATAGGCTTCGGCGCGCGCCTGGTAGTCCTGCTGGATCTTGAGCAAGGCCTGCCAGCGCGCCTGATGCTCACGGGCTGGACCGAATGCCGGTGCATTCAACCAATCGCCGCCGCCAAAGCCACTTTGTGCGGCCTTGGCGAACTCGCGCAGCCAGGGTTGATCGTTCAGAGCATTGCCGCCGCGTGCAGCGCCCAGCATCCACTGCAGCAGATCCTCGCCCTGCCCCGCCTGCACGGCCTCGCGCCAGGCACCGGCAACTTCCGCTGCCGAGGTGTCACGGCCGGCAAAACGTGCGGCCACCTGCTGCATCATGCCCAGCCAGTCGCCGGCCTGATGCTGGAAACGGGCACCCAGCGCCTGCACTTCCGGGGGCGTATCGGTACTGACCAGGCGGGTCCATTGGGCGATGCTTTCAGCCCATGGGAAATCGCCGCCCGCAGCTGGGCCCTGGCCCTGCATGGCCTGTGACCATGCCTCCCAGGCAGCGCGCATGCTGGCCTCGAAATCCGCGTTGTCGTTGTTGCCTGCCGCCGCCATTGCCTTACTCCCGGGATGCCCGGTGATGATAGCAATGCGACCGCCCGACCGGCGTCAGGGCTTGGGAATCCGCAGCGTCTTGCTGATCATCAGCGAGCCGGAGAGTGCAAACAGCAGCACCAGCGGATGCAGCTGCCACGGGCCCAGCTGCCAGCTGCCACCCCACAGCGCCGGGCCGATCGCATTGAAATGGGCCGCCAAGGCCAACACGATGACCAGCGCCAGACTGGTCGGAATCGGCGTGCCTTCGAAGTACGGCACCTTGTCGGACTCACCGGCGATCTCCTCGGCGGTGACGTTGTAACGGGCCAGGCGGCTGACGCCGCAGCAGACGAAGTAACTCAGGATCAGCCAGTCCCAGCCACCCTGCATACCGCAGGCATAGGCCAAGGCGGCCGGTGCTACGCCAAAGGAGATAATGTCGGCCAGCGAATCCAGCTCGCGCCCCAGCGTGGACGAGGACTGGCGCCAGCGCGCAACCCGGCCATCCAGCGCATCGAAGATAAACGCCAGCGGGATCAAGGCCATGCCGAACATCAGGAAACCGCGCTCACCGTCCTGCAGAAAGCGCATCGCCGCGAACACCGCACCGGTGCCGCAGAACGCGTTGCCGAGAGTGAACCAATCCGCAAGCTGGAACTCACGGAGCATCGAGAAATGGCGTTTCATGGGAGCTCACGGTACATGGACAGCAACAGGGTACCGCGAGCACCTGAACAGTGGACAGTACCCGCGCCTGGCCAGCTTCCCCGGCGTGCGACACGCCAGCGCTGGACCCGGGCACGTTCGCGTCCGGATCACGCCATCGGCCTCGAAGCCAGTGCTGCTCGCCGGAGCGGGCTACATGACACCACTCCAACAAACCATTACAAGCGCGTGTAACTCCAGGACTGCATGCGCCCGTCGCGGTAAGACATTACGCCATGGAACGGGCGCGGGTCCGCGTCGAACACCAATGGCAGGAAGTGGCGGTCGCCCTCCCACAGCGGCAGCGATTCCAGCTGGTCCACTGCAACCCATTCCAGCGTGCCCTCCCGGTTAACCTCCATCGGCGTGCCGGTGTAATCGTCGATGACGAAGATGAAAGCGAACCAGTCCTCGCCATTCTTGCCAAAGCCCGGCCAGCTGATGCTGCCGCGCAGGCGCGTCGTACCGCACTCGATGCCGGCCTCCTCGCGGATCTCGCGATGCATGCAAGCGAGGATGTCTTCGTCGGCCTCCATCTTGCCGCCCAGCCCGTTGTACTTGCCCAGGTGCATGTCACCGGGCCGGGTGTTGCGGTGGATCATCAAGGCCTTGCTGCCATCGGCAGACAGCACATAGCCGAGCGTGGCCATAATCGGGGTGTACGGCATAGCGACAACCGGAACCAAGGGGGCGTGCAGTATGACCGATGAACAGCTCGCGCCTCAGCCCGGCAGTACATCCATGCGTCGCAGTGGCACCACGGTCTCGTCAGCCCGCCGCAGCGTAGCCACGCCGTGGCCGCGTTCGGCCAGATATTCCAGCCATTTCCCAAGGAAAGTGTTCATGCGCATGCGGTGGCTGATCAGCGCTTCCGGCGGCGGGTACATGCCCATCACGTCCTGCCAGCGCCGGCCCACGTAGCAATGCGTGGTTTCGGCCTGGCGCGCATCGCGGTACAGCCGCACGAACGCCGAAGGGTCGGGCTCGCCGGTGACCGGATCGCACAGGTCATAGGTCATCCGCAGTTCCACCGTGTAGCGGTGGCATTCGATCACGTCCAGACGTAGATCCAGGCCGTCGCCAATGCAGGAGAGGTGACTGCCTACATGCAGCCGGTCCGGTGCGAACAGCCGCATCAAGTGATCGTGGTTTTCCGCATACAAGCCCATCAACCAGCCGAGACGGCTGAGTCTGGGGATGCGATCAATGCGGGAAAGTGCGCCTGCCATGAAGCCGATCCTACACGCCGCGGCGTGCAAGTGGCATCACCGGTAGTGCCGAGCCATGCTCGGCAAAGGCTTTACCCAGGAACCCACCTGTTGTGCCTAGCCATGCTCGGCAGGGGCGTTACCGATAGAGCCC
>NZ_JBRREH010000026.1:0-51399 GCF_056760175.1 Stenotrophomonas sp. STEN021
GCGTAAGCCGCGAAGCTGGAGAAGCATCCGCTCCCGCGCATCCTGCAATTGCAGATATTTCATCGCCGGAACGGTGGCCTGCTTCGCGGCTTACGCCGCTCCCACAAAAGCTGATGACCAGCAGCAACAAGAAAACCTTTCTTGTTGCACCGCAAGAAAAAACCACAGCTTGTTTCAAGCAACAAAACCTCACGTCTGAAGCTAGCCCCCCCGCCTTCAATGCACCCCTGTCCACGCCTAGGCTGGCTTTGTCGGGGAGTTGCGTCGGGAGGGATGCAGCAGCCAACAGAAGTATCGGAATGCCGCGCGCAGCGGCAGCAGTTCATGCACGTCTTATCTAAAACAATAACGAGATAAACACCATGAAGAAGGTACCGGTAGCGTTGGGGGTTCTGGTCCTGGCCGCTGCGATCAGCAGCAGCGTGCAGGCCCAGCAGATGCAGGCAGCAAACGAAGACGACAGCCGCAGCGCTGACAAGCGCGCGCAGGATAAAAAAGCCACCGAGCTTGACCGGGTCATCGTCACCGGCGTGCGTGCGCCCAAGGCGGTGGACAAGATCCCCGGCGCCATAACCATCATCACCCCGGAAGAGATCAAGCAGTCGCTGATCATCACCGAGGACAACACCGCGGTACTGGCACGTACCATTCCCGGCTACGCCGAATCCTCGCAGGCAATGACCAACTCCGGTGAGTCGCTGCGTGGGCGCATCCCGCTGCGTCTGTTCGACAGCATCCCGCAAGGTTCGCCGCTACGCGAAGGCACCCGCAACGGTACCTTCACCGACATGGGCGTGATCGGCCGCATCGAAGTGATCAACGGCCCATCCGCCGCCGAAGGCATCGGCGCTACCGGTGGCGTGATCAACTACATCTCCAAGGTGCCGGAACAGATCGGCAGCGAGACCACCATCAATGCGCGTTACCAGACCCAGTTCAACGACGACAGCGTCGGCTGGAAACTGGGCCTGAGCCACGCGATCAAGCAGGACAACTACGACTTCCTGGCCAGCGTCTCGCAGCTCGAGCGCGGCATGGCCTATGACGCCAAGAACCGCAGCATCGGCATGAATTCCAGCGGTTCGCTGGCCGATTCGCAGTCGCGCAACCTGTACATGAAGGGCGGCTACAACTTCGGCGAGGACGGCGAACAGCGTCTGCAGGCCACGTACAGCAAATTCAACATCGGCGGCAACGGCGACTACATCCAGTTGGTCGGCTGCAAGGGCCCGAACGATTGGCCGCCCTGCGATACGCCGGTACCGAATACCTCGATCAAGGGCCACATCGACGGCCAGCGCGATGCGCTCAACAAGTTCATCCAGTACAGCCTGCAGTACACCCACAGCGATTTCTACGGCGGCACGCTCGACCTGGTCGGCTACCAGGCCAAGCAGGGCATGCGCTTCCTGCCGGAGAACGGTGCCGACCGCCAGCTGGTGAAGCCGGCACCGGCCGATGATGCCGACCGCATCTTCGACCAGTCCGAGATCCAGTCGCGCAAGAAGGGCCTGCGTACCTCGTGGACGCGCCCGAGCATTTTTGGCGTGGACGGATTGGAGCTGCATACCGGCGTGGACTTCGTGCAGGACGTGGCCGAGCAGCGGCTGGTGATGACCGACCGCGTGTGGGTGCCGCCGATGGATTACAAGAGCGTCGCCCCGTATGCGCAGCTGTCCTGGGATATCGGCCCGGTCACGGTCAGCGGCGGCTTCCGTCGCGAGAATGGTGAGCTCGACATCGACAGCTATACCACCGTCGCCTACCGCAACAATTCCTTCGTCGAAGGCGGCACCCTGGACTACACCGCCAACCTGCCCAACATCGGCGCGATCTGGCGTGTCACCGATGAGTTCTCCCTGTTCAGTGCCTACAGCAAGGGCTTCACCCTGCCTGACATCGGCATCCCACTGCGCAATGTGAATTATCCGGGGCAGACCGTGGCCGGCATCCTCGACCTGCAGGCGATCATCGTCGACAACATCGACATCGGCTTCAACTGGCGCGGTTCCCGCGGTGCGTTGAGCGGCAGCTGGTACCACTCCACCTCCGACTTCGGTGCATCGCTGGAAGTGGACCCGCTGACCAGCGACTTCATCATGACCCGCGCGCCCACCGACATCAAAGGCATCGAGCTCACTGGCGAATTCCGCTTCACCGACACCTTCAAGATCACTGGCCTGTACACGCACCTGCGCGGCTACACCTCGTTCTGGGGCCCGGACCCGCAGGGCCGCTACGACGCAGGCCCGATGAAGAAGCCGCTGGGCATCTTCGATGCGACGCCGGACAAGATCAACGTCGCGCTGGTGTGGAAGGCATTGCCCAACCTCGACGCCACGCTGGGTGCCAGCATGTTGCGCGACCGCCACCTCACCGGCTCGGCAGTGCGCGAATACGACGGCGAAGAGTACGACTACGACGAAAAGATCAACGGCTACACGTTGTGGGATCTTGGCGTGAACTATGATTCGGGGCGCTTCGGTACGTTCTCGCTGGGCGTGGACAACCTGTTCAACAAGTACTACATCCTCAGCGGCTCGCAGGGCGATGGCTGGCAGAACTACTGGGCCGGTCGCGGTCGCGTGGTGTCGCTGAGCTATTCGTATACGTTCCGCTGATGAGCGCAGGAGTGCACGCCATGCATCAATCCATCGCAACACCGCGCAGCCGCTGCTGGCTACGCCATGGCGCCGCACTCCTGTTGTGCCTGGCCGCACCGCTGCTGCACGCTGGAGACCGCTGGCAGCGGCTGGATGGTTTCCTGCAGGCCAGCACCGCAGCGGGCCAGTTCCCGGGCGCGGTGGCGCTGGTCGAGCACGATGGCCGCATCGTGTTCCAGCAGCATTACGGCCACGCCGACAGTGCCGGCAAGCGGCCGCTGCAGGCCGACAGCATCTTCCGCATCTACTCGATGACCAAGCCGGTGACCTCGGTCGCCGTGCTGATTCTGCTGGAGGAAGGCAAGCTATCGTTGGATGACCCGCTGTCGCGCTACCTGCCCGAGTTCGCCGACCGCACCGTGGTGACCGGTGGCGACCTGCAACATCCGCAGACCGAAGATGCACCGCGTGCGATCACCCTGCGCCATCTGCTCACCCATACCAGCGGCTTCGCGGCGGCGTCGGACACGCACCGGGTGGCGACCAAGCTGTTGACCGCGGCCGATGTCGACAGCGCGACCTCACTGCAGGACGTTGCACGCCGCCTGTCCACGCTGCCGCTGGCCGATGCGCCCGGCACCCACTTCCATTACGAAGGCAGCAATACCGAGCTGCTGGCGCGGGTGGTCGAGGTGGTCAGCGGGCAACCGTTCGCGCAGTTCCTGCAACAACGCATCTTCAGCCCGCTGGCGATGCACGACACCGGTTTTGAAGTGCCGCAGGCGCAGCGTGGTCGCGTGGTCGAGCTGCCAACCAGCAACGACGATGGCAGCCTGCGCGTGGCCGACACGCTCAGCGCGCGCAATCCGGGCGTGCGTCTGAAGGGCTACGACAGCGGTGCCGGCGGCCTGTATTCCACCGCTGCCGACTACCTGAAGTTCGCCCACATGCTGCTCGATGATGGCCGCAGCGGGAAGCAGCAGCTGCTCTCGCGCAAGACTGTCGATCTGATGATGAGCGACCAGCTTGGTGGCTTCGAGCCGGCCATCAGCAGCTATGGCGCGGGCGAAGGTTTTGGGCTGGGCGGCTATGTCATCACCAACCCGGCGTATCGCGGCAAGCTGGGCAGCGTTGGCCAGTTCGGCTGGTCGGGCGCCGCATCGACGTACTTCACCATCGACCGCAAGGAGAAGCTGGTCGCCATCCTGCTGATGCAATACCTGCCCAGCGGTGACAAGGCACTTGCTTCACCGTCCACCCGTTTCTACAACCTCGTTTACCAGGCCATTCCATGAGTTCCACCGTTCTTGTCGCCGGCTCGGCCAATCTCGATTTCGTGGTGCGCGCGGCGCATGTGCCGGCACCGGGTGAAACCGTGCTCGGCCGCGAATTCCGTACCTTCCCCGGTGGCAAGGGTGCAAACCAGGCCGTGGCCTGCGCGCGTGCCGGTGGCGCTGCCACGCAGATGCTGCTTGCCCTGGGTGCGGATGATTTCGCCAAACCGATCGAAGCCTCGTTGAACGATGCCGGCGTGCAGCTGCACACCGTGCGTGACGCGCAGCTGCCGACCGGCACCGCCTTCATCTGCCTGTCCGATGATGCCGAGAACGCGATCACAGTCGCCCCCGGCGCCAACATGGTGCTGCTGCCCGAACACCTGCCGTCGCTGAACGGCGTGCAATGGCTGTTGCTGCAGCTGGAGTCGCCGCTGGCCTCGGTGCAGGCCTACGCAAGCGCCGCACGCGCCGCCGGGGTGAAAGTTGCCTTGAATGCCGCGCCTGCGCAGGTATTGCCGGCCGAACTACTCGCACAGCTGGATATGTTGATCGTCAACGAAGGCGAGCTCGATGTGGTTGCCGGCAACCCACCGGACCTCGCCAGCGGGCTGGCACGAATCGACGTGCCCTGCGTGATCGTCACCCTCGGCGCGCGCGGCTGCCTGGCCCGCATCGACGGCGAGATCCTGTTGCAACCAGCGTTCTCGATCTCGCCGGTAGATACCACCGCCGCCGGCGACACCTTCTGCGGCACCTTGATTGCCCTGCTCGCCCGCAATGCGCCGCTGCAGCAGGCCCTGCTCGCCGCCAGCGCTGCTTCAGCACTGGCCTGTACGCGTCTGGGTGCACAATCCAGTATTCCCGAACATGCCGAAGTACAGGCGCTGCTGGCCGACGCCAGCCGCCTGCCCGGCACCGACGCCCATGCCGCGCTTGCGGCATGGTGCGCGCTGTAACCGTTACGCCTCCCCCGCTTTTGTTGGATGACTGCCATGACCTCCCCCTACCCCGCCCCCGATTACGACACCGATTCCCCCGATCACGGGCGTGAGGCGATCCACACCGAGTACAAGTTCTCGCACGTCACCACCGGCCGTTACCTGCCTACCCCGGGCAAGGCACCGGCGTGGCCGTTCGCCGACATCGGCAGCTGGATGATCGATGCCAATGCCAGCGCCGCTGATTGGCTGACCGAGCTGAAGGACTGGCGCCAGGAACACCTGGTGCGCATCGGCTATACCGACGTGAACTACCGCCGCCCGGAACTGCAATGGGCGCAGCGCAACTTCGTGCACGCGCAGATGATGGTCGAGGACCGCTATTTCTTCGACGTGGAAACCGCGCAGTACACCGTCGACAAGTACCTGGACGATCTGATCGAACGCTTCGGCGGCCTGGACTCGGTACTGATCTGGTACATCTACCCGAACATCGGCATCGACGACCGCAACCAGTTCGATCTGGCGCACACGCTGCCGGGCGGCCTTGAAGGTTTGACCGCTGCGGTGAAGGCATTCCAGAAGCGCGGCGTACGCGTGTTCCTGCCCGCCAAGCCGTGGGACCACGGCACCCGTGACCCGGGCGTCACCCATTGGGATGGCCTGGCCGAGATCATCAAGGCCACCGGTGCCGACGGCATCAACGGCGACACCTTCAACGGCGTGCCGCGCGCGTTCTTCGATGCCTGCGACGCCAACGGCAACCCGGTGGTGGTGCAGCCCGAGTCCACCATCAGCTCGGAAGAGCAGCTGATCTGGAATGTGCAGAGCTGGGGCAAGAAGGCACCCGATGGCCCGGTGCCGCCGGTGTCCAAGTGGAAGTGGCTGGAGCCGCGCCACATGGTCAATTACGAGAATCGCTGGGGCCGCAACCGCAACCACGACCTGCAGTACTGCTTCTTCAACGGCATCGGCTACAACGCCTGGGAAAACATCTGGGGCATCTGGAACCAGTTCACCGCGCGTGATGGTGAAACCCTGCGTCGCATCGCCGCCATCTACCGCCAGTTTCCGGCGCTGATCGTGGCCATGGACTGGGAGCCCTATCAGGTCTGCTACCAGGGCGGCATCTTCGCCAGCAAGTTCCCGGTCGCCGGCCAGTGCCTGCACACCTTCATCAACCGCAACGAGTACGCGGTCAACGGTGAGCAGATCGGCCTGCCGCATGTGGACGGCACCCGTTACTACGATGTCTGGCACGGCGTTGAGCTGTCACCGGCCGTGCGTGATGGCGTGGCCATCATCGAGTTGCCGATGGAGGCGCGCGGCTTTGCTGCGGTGCTGAGCGTGCAGCCGGGCAATGTGGTCGAAGGCCTCGACGCGTTCCTGATCGAAGCCGCCAAGCGCGCCGAACAACCGCTCAACAGTTTCTCCGGCGCATGGAAGGCGATTCCGCAGCAGTTGCGCGAGATTCCCGCCACCACCGCGCAGGCTGCCGCGCCGCAGGGCATGGTCACCATCCCGGCTGGCGAATTCGTGTTCGCCGTTGGCGGTGTCGAGATCGAAGGCTTCAACTGGGCCGGCCAGGACGTGCAGTTCCCGTGGGAAGACTGCCCGCGTCGCCATCACCGCAAGCTGATGCAGATGCAGGCGTTCCATATTGATCGCCATCCGGTCACCAATGCGCAGTTCAAGGCTTTCATCGACGCCACCGCATATCACCCGGCCGATGACATCAACTTCCTCGCCCATTGGGTCGATGGCGCACCGCGCGCCGGCTGGGACAACAAGCCGGTGATCTGGGTGTCGCTGGAAGACGCGCGCGCCTACGCTGCGTGGGCCGGCAAGCGTCTGCCGCACGAATGGGAGTGGCAGTACGCCGCGCAGGGCAACGATGGCCGCACCTATCCGTGGGGCAATGACTGGGACCAGAGTCGTGTGCCGCAGGTCAACCGTGGCCGCCGCCTGCTGGCCCCGGCCGATGTCGATGCGCATCCGCAGGGCGCCAGCCCGTTCGGCGTCGAGGATCTGGTCGGCAACGTGTGGCAGTGGACCGATGAGTTCGTTGACGAGCACACCCGTGCGGCGATCCTGCGCGGTGGCTCCAGCTACCAACCGCAGACCTCGCATTGGTATTTCCCGCAGGCCTACCGCCTGGACCAGCACGGCAAGTACCTGCTGATGGCCCCGGCCAAGGACCGCAGCGGCATGCTCGGCTTCCGTTGCGTGGTGGACGCGGCATGACTGCGGCCATCACCAGCGGCCAGCAGCTGATCGCACCGGCGGCGGTGAAGCTCGACGGTATGTTCGGGCAGATGCTCGCGGCCAACCGCAGCGGCCGCCTGAGCCACTTCATCGTCGATGAAGCCAGCCCGTCGATCAGCATCTTCGGCCAGGCACACAAGCAGCAGAACCAGGAAGGCGACTGGTACGGCGAACACGCCGGCAAGTGGCTGTCGGCCACCGCGCGCGCAGTCGCGCAGGGCAGCCAACCCGAGCTGGAAGCCAACCTGCGCCGCGTCGCCGATTGGCTGATCAGCCAGCAGGATGATGACAGCTATCTCGGCAACTATGCCGCCGACCGCCGCTTCACCGTGCCGCAGCCGCCCAAGCCCGAGAGCTGGAACGGTGAGCCGGCACTGCGCACCTGGGACATCTGGACCCACAGCTACCTGATCCTCGGCTTCCTCGAAACCTGGCGTGCGCTGGGCGATGACAGCTACCTGCAGGCCGCACGGCGCATCGCCGACCTGTGCTGGCAGGCGCTGGAATCAGGTATCGACATCACCACGCTGGGCAACCACCACGGCATGTCGGCGACGGTGCTGCTGGACCCGGCCGCCGACCTGTACCTGGTCACCGGTGAGCCGCGCTATCTGGCATTGGCCGAAAAGATCCTGCAGCAGGCCAATGCCAACCCGCGCCTGGCCCTGCTCGACAAGGGCATCGCCAACGAAGACGCCGCCTTCATCGCCACCGGCAAGGCCTACCAGCTGTCGTGGAATCTTGTTGGTCTGGCCAAGCTGTACAAGGCCACCGGCAAGGCCGATTACAAACTGGCCATCGACAATCTGTGGAACAACATCCGCGAGCAGCACCTGACCCTGGGCGGCGGCCCGTGGGGCGGCGTGGCGCATCGCTCGCGCGAGGTGTTCAACGCACCGCGCACGTTCTTCCCGCAGGCCTATGTGGAAACCTGTTCGGTGCTGGCGTGGATGCAGCTCAACCGCGAGCTGCTGGCCATCAGCGGCCACGCCCGCTACGCCGACGAGCTGGAACGCACTGCCTACAACGACCTGCTTGCGGCGATGGCGCCGAACGGCGAGGACTGGTGTTACTACACCTTCCCCAACGGCAAGCGCGTGCATACGACCTACTGGCGCTGCTGCAAGTCCTCCGGCGCGATGGCGGTGGAAGAGCTGCCGCAGGTCGCCTATGGCGTCGCTGCCGATGGCGGGCTGCGGGTAAACCTGTACGGTGCCGGCGAAGCCACGCTCCATCACGCGGAGGCCGGCAAGGTGGTGCTGCAGCAGCAGACCCGCTATCCGTTCAACGGCGAGATCAGCCTGCGGGTGACGCCCGAGCACAGTGCCAGCTTCAGCATCGGCCTGCGCATCCCAACCTGGGCCGAGGACGCCCGCATCCAGGTCAATGGCGTCAACGTACCAGTACAGGTTGGCGCGGATGGTTACGTGCAGCTGCAACGCCAGTGGCAGGCCGGCGATCTGGTCAGCGTGCAGCTGCCGATGCAGCCGCAGCTGCACCGCGCCGCCAACATCAATGTGCAGGAATCGCGTGCACCCGACGGCTCGCCGGTGGCGCAGGAAGTGCTGCGCTGGGAGTACGTCGGCTTGAGTTACGGCCCGCTGGTCTATGCAACCACGCTGATCGATGGCTTCAAGACCGATGAAACCGTGAAGCTGCCGGAAGGTGATCCTTCGCGCTGGCTGCAGGTTGGCCAGGATGAGGGTGAAGGCGCGACGGTGACGATGCAGCTGGAATGCCGCGCGCCGCTGGTTTTCGAGCCCTATTACCGCTGTGGTGGCCGCGAGCACGACGTCTGGCGCCTGAGCTGGCTGTCACTGGCCCCGCAATAAGCCTGTCATCGCTGCCTGTCACCAGAAACTGTGCAGGCAGCGGTGGTTTTGAAGGCGATGACACCGCGATACCTGCTTTTTGTCCTCGCTGAAAATACCCGCACGATATGTTTCTTCCCATCCACCCGGAGGAAACTGCAATCAAGGATTCGAGTGCAGCCAATGTCAGCAAGCAACAACCCCTCTCCGTTCGACATCGCCCAGCGCGATGGTGCCCGTGGCCCGCTCAGCGGCGTGCGCGTGCTGGACCTGAGCGCCTATATCGCCGGACCGTACGGCTGCACCCTGCTGGCCGACCAGGGCGCGGAAGTGATCAAGGTGGAACCGCCGGTTGGTGACAACCTGCGCAAGTACCCGTCCACGCTGGAGGCCGAGAGCCGCGCCTTCCTCGGCGTGAACCGCTCCAAGCGCGGCGTGGTGCTGGACCTGAAGGAAGCCGACCAGCGCGCGGTGCTGATGCGCCTGGTGCGCGAGGCCGACGTGCTGGTGCACAACTTCCGCCCCAGCGTGCCGGCCCGCCTGGGCATCGATTTCGACAGCCTGAACAAGATCAATCCGCGCCTGGTGTATTGCGCGGTCACCGGTTACGGCGAGGACGGTCCGCTCAAGGACAAGGCCGGCTACGACCAGGTGCTGCAGACCATGACCGGCATGTGCGCGATGCAGGGCAAGCCCGGCGGCGCGCCGGAAATCCTGTACGGCTCGGTGGTCGACTACTACGCCGCCGCGCTGGTCGCTGCCGGTGTGTCCTCGGCATTGTTCGAACGCGAACGCAGTGGCGAAGGCCAGTACGTGGGCGTGTCGCTGCTGCGCAGTGCACTGACCATGCAGTCGGCACGGATGATCTGGGCCGAAGGCGAGCCCGAAGGCGTGGGCCGCGACATGCGCTCGGGCGGTGTCACCGGCATCCACCCGACCGCGCAGGGCCATCTCTACATCTCGGCCAATACGCCGCGCTTCTGGCAGGCGTTGTGCGACAAGATCGGCCTGCCGGCAATGGGCAGCGATCCGCGCTACGACACCGTGCGCAAGCGCGCCGAGCATTCCGACGAACTGCTGGCCAAGCTGCATGCAGCACTGGCCGCACGCAGTGCGCTGGAATGGGAGGCGCTGTTCGGCGAAGAAGTGCCGTGCGCGGCCGCGCGCAAGGTCGAGGACATGTTCGAGCACCCGCAGGTGCTGGCCGAAGAGATGATCACCACGCTGCAGCACCCCTTGCTGGGCAGCTACCGCGGCATCACCCGTCCCATCGTGTTTGGTCGCACCCCCGGCCCGCAGCCATTCGCCGCGCCGACCTTCGACCAGGACACCGCCGCTGTCATCGCCGCCGCCGATGATGGCGACACCACCGCCTGATCCGGAGCACCTCATGAGCACTGCATCCAAGCTCGCGCAGCTGCGCGAACTGTCCGTCGTCGTCGCCGATACCGGCGATTACGACGCCATCAAGCGCCTGCGTCCGGTCGACTGCACCACCAACCCGACGCTGGTGAAGAAAGCCCTCGACCTGCCGGTCTATGCCGGCCTGATCGAGCGCGAGCTGCAGTGGGGCCGCGCCCAATCCGGCGACAAGCAGATCATCGCCAATGCCGTGGTCGATCGCCTGACCGTTGGCGTCGGCACCATGCTGGCCGAGCTGGTGCCGGGCCGCGTGTCCACCGAAGTGGATGCCGACCAGGCGCACAACACCGAGGCAACGATTGCCAAGGCGCGCGAGTTCATCGCCATGTACGAAGCAGCCGGCGTGCCGCGCAGCAAGGTGCTGATCAAGATCGCCGCCACCTGGGCCGGCGTGGAAGCCGCGCGCGTGCTGCAGGGCGAAGGCATCGACTGCAACCTGACCCTGATCTTCAACCCGACCCAGGCGCTGGCCTGCTCGGAAGCCGCCTCCTTCCTGATCTCGCCGTTCGTCGGCCGCATCCTGGATTGGTACGTGGCCAACGGCCAGACCCCGGCCAGCATTGATGAAGACCCGGGCGTGGTGTTCGTGCGCGGCGTGTTCGCCGAGTTCAAGCGTCGCGGTTCCAGCACCGTTGTCATGGGTGCCTCGTTCCGTTCGACCGCACAGATCGAAGCGCTGGCTGGCTGTGATCGTTTGACGATCTCGCCGGATCTGCTTGAGAAGCTGGACGCGGATTTTGGCGAGTTGCCGCGCAAGCTGGTGGCCGGTGCTGCTGAATCGGTAAACGTCGCTGCGATCGATGAAGCGAAGTTCGATGCGGATATGGCGGCTGATCCGATGGCGACTGAGAAGTTGGCTACTGGTATTGATGCGTTTGCCAAGGATCTGCAGACGCTGCGGCAGCGAATTGCGGATGAGTTGGGCGGCTGATAGCCAAAGCAGTGCCTGACCACTCCCTTCTCCCACTGGGAGAAGGTGGCCGAAGGCCGGATGAGGGTAAGTGCGAAGCCTAGCGATATCAGGCCACGAGAGGCTTCGCCTCGTACCCTCACCCCAACCCCTCTCCCGGAGGGAGAGGGGCTTTTAATAGCTTTTCGACACCCGGCTCCCTCTCCCTCGTGCCGGGGTCACCGCAGCCGGCCCCCCCTTGCCTGGTTGCGGCTTTTCCAGCTCAGCGCGAAATCATCTCGATGAAACGCGCTACCCGTGTGTACGGCGGCCGCAGCAGATCACTGCCGGCCCGGCGGGTCTGCCACAACACCGGCAAGCGCTTGCTCATCGCATCGAAGCCGGCCTTGCCGTGGTAGGCGCCCATGCCGCTGGCGCCAACACCACCAAACGGCAAACCGTTGATCGCGAAATGCAGCAAGGTGTCGTTGACGGTGACACCGCCAGCAATGGTCTGGCCGACGATCTTCTCCACCGTCGCCTTGTCATGACTGAAGGGGTACAGGGCCAAGGGCCGGTCGCGGCCATTGATGGTGGCGATGGCCTCGTCCAGTGAACGATAGCTGCGGATCGGCAGGATCGGCCCGAAGATTTCGTCCTGCATCACCGTCGCGTCATCGCCCGGTTGCAGGATCAAGGTCGGTGGGAACAAGCGCTCGCGGCGCGAACGTTCGGCATCGATGTCCGCCAGCGGCAACACCTGCAGGCCACGCGCACGCGCGTCATCCACATAGCCCTGCAGGCGCTGATACTGACCTTCGTTGATGATGCGGCTGTAATCGGCAGCATCACTGAAGTCGCCGTAACGCAGCTGCACCTGCGCACGCAGCGCAGCCACCAGTGCATCCATCCGTGCTTCGTCGATCAACACATAATCCGGCGCGATGCAGGTCTGGCCGGCGTTGAACCACTTGCCGGTGGCCAAGCGTGCTGCTGCACCTTCCACTGGATAATCCGCTGCCACCAGCGCCGGTGATTTACCGCCCAGCTCAAGCGTCAACGGCGTCAGATGCTGCGCGGCAGCCGCCATCACCTTGCGACCAATCGCGGTGGAGCCGGTGAACACCAGATGGTCGAACGGCAAACCCGAGAACGCCGAAGCCACACTGGCGTCGCCCTGCAGCACCGCTACCCGATCGGCGGGGAACACCTCGGCCAACAAGGACTGCAGGAAGGCCGAACTGTTTGGCGTGTGCTCCGATGGTTTGAGCATCACGTGGTTGCCAGCCGCGATTGCCGTTGCCAGTGGCACCAGCGCCAGATTGACCGGATAGTTCCACGGCGAGATCACCCCAACCACACCCACCGGCACCGGCCTCACCTGCGCCCGCGCGGGCCAGAAGCGCCAACCCACGCCGATCCGCTCCGGCTTCATCCAGCCGCGCAGGTGCGAGAGCAGGTGATCGATCTCGCCAGTGACGGTCATGCCGTCGGCGATCACCGATTCGTGTTTTGAGCGATGGCCGAAGTCGGCAGCAATCGCCTCGGTCATCTCTGGAATGCGCGCTTTGAATGCCGCACGCAGGCGGCGCAGGTCGTCGCGGCGCTGCGTGTAGTCCGGCTTGTGCTGCTGCCAGGCATCACGCAGTTGCGCCAGGCGCTGCTGCAGCGTACTTGAACCATCGGTCTGTGGATCCATGGTGCCTCCCCAAGATCAGCGGCCACTGTAAACCCAGCTGCGAGCCGACGTGAAGAAGAGTTGGCGTGATGTGCTGCGCAAAGTCGGGAGCGAAGGCGGTGGAGCTACCCCTCCCCAGCCCTCCCCTGCGCGTTGCGCAAGGGAGGGAGCGAAGCACGTGACCTGTCAGCCCCCGCGCACGCCGCTTTTGCCCCCTCCCTTTCGCGCAGGGAAGGGGGTGAAGAAGGCCTGCTTGCGCGCCACTGGCGCGCGGCCTGATAAACGACCGAAGGCTGTGCCTTCGGGCCGGGCGGGCTGGGGAGGGGTGTTCTACGCGGGTAGTTGATCAGCGTGCATCATCCGGAGCCACCCCTGCGCTTGCCTGCCCCGCGCAGTGGGTGCTAGAAGAGTTCATGCAGGTTCGGCCGGTTACCGCGCCGCAGATGAGCGCTGCGATCCACCACGAGGGCATGCCGCACCATGCTGGGACGCGAACACGACATCGCAGTAAACCCCGACGCCTGCCCCGTGCAGGCCAAGCGTGGCCTGCTGCAGGCACTGGACCTGCATTCGCTGTGGCGTGCCTGCGTGGATATCGTCAACCAGAACCTGCCCTGCCATTCGTGCACCTTGATGTACGACATCAACGGCAGCTATCAACCACAGCGCAGCCTGCATTTCCTTGGTGCCAGCGCTGCCGGTGGCGCACGCCCGCTGCGCAGCCTCGATGTCGCCGCTCCCTATCTGCAGCGCAATCCACGCATCGACTGGTACACGCTGTCGCAGATCGCCTCGACCGATGCACAGGCGCGGCAACGGCTGCGCGCGCAGAATCCCGCGCCCGGCTGGAACGAGTTCATCCACATGGCGTTCTGGCGCGGGGAAGGGCTGGACGCGGTGCTGAGCATCCGCATGCAGGCGGGCCAGGAACAGATCACCGACGCCCACCAGCAGTTCCTCGGCGAACTGCATCAGCTGATGACCGCTGGCCTGCAACGCGTGCGTTCGATGCGGCGTGAACGTCGCAGCATCTACCAGGCCCTGCTCGACCGACAAAGCCAGGCCGACGTCATCCTCGACCATGAGCTGCACCTGATCAGCCTGTCGCCTGCGGCGCAGCAGTTGTGCGCGGGTTGGCTGGACGAAACCGGCAAGCGCCTGCGCTTCCCCGACAGCGTGGCTTCGGCATTGCACAGCTGGCTGCGCCAGGCGAATCAGGTCAGCGATGCTGAGCTTCCACGGGAGGCGCTGGACCTGCCGGCTGCGCAGCTACGGATCGGCCTGCAGGGTCGCTTGCAGGCAGACGGTCTCCATCCGATGTATCTGCTGCGACTGACGCCATTGCAATCGGTGGCGGTGGCAACCCCCGTGGTCACCCGGCCGATGTGGTCCAGGCTCTCGCCCACCGAAACCCGCGTCGCCGAGCTCGTGCTGGATGGCATGCGCAATGACGAGATCGCCAATCACCTGCGGCGCTCGCGCAAGACCATCGAAAGCCAGATCAGCGCGATCTACCGCAAGCTCGACGTTGGCCATCGCGCGCAGCTGGTGCACCTGCTCAGCGTCATCGGCTGAGCAGGCGCAACACTCAAGGTACGAACAGGAAGTAGTCATGCGCGGCACGCGCCAGCTGCGCAATGGCCGCGTCGCGGTCCTCGCTGCTGGCGCGTGATTGCACGAATACGGTGAGGATGGCATGGCCGCGCCCATCCGGCAGCGTGATCACGCCAACATCGTTGATCACATCGCCCACCGTGCCGGTCTTGTGCGCGACCGGGGTGTCCTTTGGCAGCATGCCGCGCAGGCGGGCGCTGCCGGTGCGGGTGTCAAGCATGATGTCCTGCAGCAACTTGGTCGAACCTGGCTGCAACACCTCGCCACGCCAGACCTTCTGCAACAGGGTCGCCATCGCGCGGGCGCTGCTGGTGTCGCGCGGATCATTATTCCAGGCAGTGGTGTGACTGCGCCGCTGCTCCTCGCTGCGTTCAGTGCGCGACAGTTCGGCATAGGCCGCCGGCCCCATTGGTTTGGCCTGCGAGGCGTCATTGCCGCGGTAGTTGGCCAGCAGTTCCCAGATGTAGCGGTCTACCCGCATCCCGTTGATACCCAGCGCCTGCATGCGTGCATTCACTGCGCTGGTGCCGCCGCCAAGCCGGATCAGGATGTCGGTGGCGTTGTTGTCGCTGACCGTGATCATCATATGCAGCAGATCACGCACGTTGATGGCCGACCCGGCGCTCAGGTGCAGGTCCATCGGACCGCCCATTTCCGGATAGACATCATCCGCATCCAGCGTCACCTGCTGCTGCAGCGTGAGCTTGCCCTCGTCCACCAGCTTGAGGATGTGCACGGCCACCGGCACTTTCATCGTGCTGGCCATGGGGAAGGCGCGGTCCGCATCGAGGTAGACGCTGCGGCCGCTTTCCAGATGGACGATGGCCGCACCCAGTTGGCCAGGCAGTTGTGCGGCAAGCCGTTGTGCCTCGACCTGCAGGTCCTGGCTGGACGCAGGTCTGGTGGCGGCCATTGCCGGCAGCAGCATGCATGCCAGCAGCGGTGCCACGAACAGCGCGCGCAGGCGTGGACGCGATGGGGAGCGACGGAGGTGGTGCTGGTACATATGGAGTCCTCTGCAAACGGAACACTGCCGCCCATCACTGAGCGGCAGTCATCATCCCTAGAAACGCATGCGCGCGCCAAGCGTGAAGTAACGGCCGACCACATCGTAGTAAGGCGAACCAACCGCGCCCAGTGGGGACTTCTTGTCGAACAGGTTGCTGATGTCGGCGTAGACCTCGACCTCGTTGTCGCCCGCCAGCGCGAAGCGCGCCTTGCCACCCACATCCCAGTACACATAGGACGGGATGTTGCCGTTGGTCAGCACCAGCTGGTTGTTGTAGACGCCACTGGAAATGTAGCGTGCGCGCGCCTGCGCACCGTAGCGGTCACCGCGCCAGCCGAAGGTCGCGTTCGCACGCCAGCGTGGCACACCGGAGCCGCCGGTCAGGCCCTGTGAGGTCACGTACTCGAAGGTGTTCTTGCCGTCGTAGGTGGTGAGGTTGTCGGTCCAGGTCGCCAGCACGCGGGTATGGAAATTGCCCGACATCGCAGGGAACAACCTTGCCGCCGGCAGGTTGTAAAGCAGGTCCAGGTCGACACCATTGGTGCGGTACTCGGCCAGGTTGACGTAGTTGGAGTTGATACGCTCGATCTCGCCGTTGCCATCGCGCTGGATGCGTCCACACATGGCCTGGTTGCCGGCGATACAACGCAGCACCGTTTCCTGTGCCGACACCTGGGTGATGACGTCCTTGATCTCGATGTCGAAGTAATCCACCGACATGATCAGTCCCGGCACGCTGGCTGGCGCCCAGGTGAAGCCGGCGGTCAAGGTGTCGGCCTTCTCCGGGTCCAGCAGCGGATTGCCGCCGCCGATGACCAATGCACTGATCGAGGTGCCGGTCAGCGGATCGCTGATGGTCGACCAGCCGGTGGTGCTGGTGGTGTACATCTCCGACAGGTTGGCCGAGCGGATATCGCGCGAGCGGGTGAAGCGGCCACGGAAGCCATCGAAGAACTCGTTGGTCATGCCGTACTTCCACGACCAGATCGCACCGGAGCTGTTGTAGTCGCTGAAGCGCGCCGCCGCATTGACCTGCAGGTCACGCAGCACCGGCATGTCGCGCAGCAGCGGTGCGGCCACTTCGGCGAAGGCTTCGCGAACCTGGAAACTGCCGGCCATCGGCGAGGAGCTCCAGGTACTGAACGATTTGGTCAGGTCCTGCGCACCCACCTTCTGGTCGATCTGTTCCTTGCGCGCTTCCAGCCCCATCGCCACCGAGACTTCGCCGGCCGGCAACGAGAACGGCTCGCCACGCAGGTCCAGCCCAGCCGCATCCAGCTTGGTATTGGTCATGCGCTTGGGCGTGCCGGTTACATAGGCCGCCGCTTCTGCCGATGGCGCGCCATGGCCGATCAGGTTGATCGGCACGCAGCCGGAGTTGGGATTGCTCAGGGTCACCCGGCATACCGGCTTGCCGCTGACCGGATCGATCACCGCATCCACCGCATCGCGGTAGTTGCTGGTCAGCAGGAAGCCGGGCGCGGCCAGATCGGACTGGTTGTCGCCGTGGCTGTAGTAGCCGCTCCAGCGCCAGTTGTCGCCGACCACGCCATCCAGCGCCGCGGTGAACTGGGTGGTGCGGCGGTCGTAGTCGATATCGGGAAAGGCAAAATCGCTGTTGAAGCGCCCCAGGCCAAAGCTGGTCTCGCCTGCAGCCACCATTGCATCGCGCACGGAGGTCGGCAGGAAGGCGTTGTCCACGCCGATCTTCAGGCCGGTGCCACGGTTGTGGTCGCCGAACCACGGGAAGCGGTTCCAACTGCGCGAGTGGCGCACGTCCATGGTCAGGCTCGTGTTGTCAGTGAGATTCCACGACAACCTGCCCAGCACGTTGTAACGGCGCTGTGGCGTCATCAGTGAACTGATGTCGTCATTGCTCGGGCTTTCGCCGCCCTGGATAAGCGACGCGCCGGTATAGCCCGGGAACGCACGCAAGCTGCCATCCGGATTGAAGGCCTGCCCGGCCAGCACGCCGGTGGTGATCAATCCACCAATGGCGGCATTGCCATAACCCACGTTGTCTTTCATCGTGAACGTGCCATCGCCATTGGACAGCTGCGCGGTGCGACCCAGCCATGGACGCGATGACTTGGGGATGATGCCGTCGTTGTTCAGCGCCTCACCGCCAATCACGACGTGACCACGGCCCTGTGCGATCTCGAAACCGGTAGCGGCCGAAACGTATTGCTTCTGGTTGTCCGAGCGTGAGGACACGCCGCCCTGCACATCGATCTTTGTGCCGACCAGCTGGCTGTCCAGCTGCACGTTGACCACGCCTGCAACCGCGCCCGAACCCCAGGCGGCGGAGGCACCGCCGGTCACCACGTCCACGCCGCTGATCAGGATCGAAGGAATGCTGGCCAGGTCGTTGTCACTGGAGAAGCGCCGTCCATCCAGCAGCACCAGGGTGCGGCTGACGCCGAGGCCACGCAGGTCGACCGGCGCCCGTGCCGCGTCCACGCCGGTGGTATGGGTCTGCGGCGACACCGTGCCGCGGAACTGCGGCAGGTCGTTGAGCGCGGCGGCGATATTGGTGTGGGTGGAGAGCTGCAGGTCCTCCGGCGTCACCTTCACCGTCGGCGTCGGCGCGTTGAAGCCCGGCCGGTCGATGCGCGAGCCGGATGCGGTGACGTTGACGCTGCCGATATCCACCACCTTGTCGGTGGCTTGCTCAGGTTTGGCATCCACCGATTGGGCATAGGCACTGGGCAGGCTGCCGGCGATGATCAGGGCGATGCCCGTGGACAACGTGGTTCTGGCGATACGGCGCGGCATACGGTTCCTCGCAGAAGGCTGGAAGTGGAACGGCTGACCTGACAATGCGGACCCTCACCCGCATCTTAGGAAGCCACCTTCCCGCCCCGCATCAGGGAAAACCCCGATACCAACCGCTCAAACGACAACGGCCAGCACAAGGCTGGCCGTTGTTTCAAACGTTACCAATGCTTAGTGCGACGAAGCCTTGCTCGCACCAATGCCGGTCTCGGCACGCACTTCCTGCGCCGGGTAAGCAGCACGTTCGGCCTGTGCGTTCTTGCTCTTGTCGGTGATCGAGAAGAGCCAGATGCTGACGAAGGCAATCGTCATCGAGAACAGCGCCGGGCTGGTGTACGGGAACGGCGCACTGCCGGCCGCGTTGCCCAGCGTGTCCACCCATACCGACGGCGACAGCAGGGTCAGGATCAGCGACGAAGCCAGGCCCAACGAGCCGCCAATCACCGCACCGCGGGTGGTGCAGTCCTTCCACAGCAGCGACAGGATCAGCACCGGGAAGTTGGCCGAGGCGGCGATGGCGAAGGCCAGCGACACCATGAAGGCCACGTTCTGCTTCTCGAACACGATACCCAGCAGCACTGCGATCACGCCCAACGCCAGGGTGGTGATGCGCGATACACGCAGCTCCGAGCCCGGGGCCGGGTTGCCTTTCTTGAACACGGTGGCGTACAGGTCATGCGACACCGCCGATGCACCGGACAGTGTCAGGCCAGCAACCACGGCCAGGATGGTGGCGAAGGCCACGGCCGAGATGAAGCCCATGAACATGTTGCCGCCGACGGCCTTGCCGACCAGCACGGCTGCCATGTTCGGGCCGCCCTGGATGGTGCCGGTGACCGGGTCCGCGTACTCCGGGTTGGTCAACACCAGTGCGATCGCACCGAAACCGATGATGAAGATCAGGATGTAGAAGTAGCCGATCCAGGTGGTTGCCCACAGCACCGACTTGCGCGCCTGCTTGGCATCGGGAACGGTGAAGAAGCGCATCAGGATGTGCGGCAGGCCGGCGGTACCGAACATCAGTGCCATGCCGAACGAGATCGCCGAGATCGGGTCCTTGACGAAGCCACCAGGCCCCATGATCGCCAGGCCGGTGCTGGCCGCTTCCTCCGCACTCTTGCCGCCATTGGCCGCGATCTGGGTCTTGACCCGCACCGCCTCGGTGAACAACGCCTCGAAGCTGAAGTTGAAGTGCCACATCACCATCACGGCCATGAAGGTCACGCCCGACAGCAACAGGCAGGCCTTGATGATCTGCACCCAGGTGGTTGCAGTCATGCCGCCGAACAGCACGTAGACCATCATCAGCACGCCGACCAGCGCCACTGCGATCCAGTAGTCCAGGCCGAACAGCAGCTTGATCAACGCACCCGCACCCACCATCTGTGCGATCAGGTAGAACAGCACCACCACCAGCGTGCCCGATGCCGCGAACATGCGGATGGGCTTGGCCTGGAAGCGGTAGCCGGCGACGTCGGCGAAGGTAAAGCGGCCGAGGTTGCGCAGGCGCTCCGCCATCAGGAAGGTCAGGATCGGCCAACCAACGAGGAAGCCCAGCGCGTAGATCAGGCCGTCGTAACCATTGGTCATCACCGCGGCGGTGATGCCGAGGAAGGACGCCGCCGACATGTAGTCACCAGCGATGGCCAGGCCGTTCTGGAAACCGGTGATGCCGCCGCCGGCGGTGTAGAAGTCGGACGCCGACTTGGTGCGGCCAGCGGCCCACTTGGTGATGCCAAGCGTGAACAGCACAAAGGTCGCGAACATGATGATCGCGGTCCAGTTGGTCGGCTGGCGCACGGTCTGGCCGATGTCGCCACCGGCGGCCATGGCCGCACCACTGGCAATCAACAGGCCCAGCAGTGCGCCGGTTCGCAGGAAGGAGTGGGTCATTGTGCTTCCTCCACGATCTCTGCGGTCAACTTGTCGAATTCCTTGTTGGCGCGGCGCACGTAGAAGCCGGTGATGACGATGGTGAACACCATCAAGCCCAAGGCGATCGGAATGCCGACCGTGGTGATCTTGCCGGGGCCGATCGGCGTGGCCAGGAAGGCCTTGTCGAAGGCGATCAGGCCGATATAGCCGTAATACCCCAGCAGCATCAGGATGGTCAGGAACCAACCCAGCTTGTTGCGCGAGCTGCGCAGCCGTTGGTATTTCGGGTTGGAGGCGATCCGCTCTACACGGGGATCGACGGAAGCATTCATCGGAATTCTCCAGGCGTTGGGAATACGAACGCCACGGCATGCGGAGATGCCTTGACGGTCACATGAGTGCTCCCCGTGGGGGTAGGGAGATGGGGCGTACTACGTTTTCAGACGCGGTAGCGGCAGCACTGCGCCGCCGCTACCGGATGGGTCAGAAGCTGTACTTGGTGGTGAACTGCACGCGGCTGATATCGCCCTTCTTGCCGTTCTCGATCTCGCGCACGCCATACATCAACTCGGCACCGACATCGACCTTGGGCATCGGCGTGTAGAAGATGTTGCCGCGGATCGACTGCACGCTCTTGGTCACCAGGTCACCGGTGATGGAGGCGTTGTTGTCGTAATCGCTGCGGGCGTAGATCAGGTTGGTGCGCAGCTTCGGGGTGAAGGCATGGCGCCAGCCGACATAGCCGGCAACCACGCCGGTCGGATCGATCTCGTCTCGGATCGCGTCATAGCCGCCATCGGCAGTGATGCCCAGGCCGATGTAGCGCGAAATACCTTCGCCGCCGGTCAGCTGGTAATGCAGGGTATCGGCATCGCCCATCAGCCACTTGCCACCGAGGGTGACGCCGCCGCCGACCTTGCTGGCATCGGCACCGGTGGTCTGGTTGTCGAGCTTGAGCTGGCGCACCAGACCGGCCACGCCGAAGGTGCCCCAGTCGCCCTTCCAACCGTAGCGCACGGTCAGGTCGGGCATCGAACCACGGTCGGAGTTGGCAACCGCCGGCACGTTCCACTTGTTGGTGACCGGGTTGAAGGTGCCGGTAAGCGTGGTGGTTTCCGGGTTTTCCAGGGCAACACTGAGGCCGCCGTTGGTGTAACGGATCTGCGCCTGGCGCACGAAGATCACGCCATCGGTGGGGCCAACGAAGTCAGCCGCTTCCGGGATTGAGGCCGCGTCCATGAAGTTGGACCAGGTCTGGCCGGCCAACCACTTGTTCCAGTACATGTAGGCGTGGCGCAGGGTGACGCCATAAGTGTTGGTCGCGGTCTGATTGCCCAGCGCGTTGCCGAAGAAATCCATCTCGACCATCGCACCGGCCTTGTCGCCGTTCTCGGCGACATGGTCCACGCCGAGGTTGAAGCGCGAGAACTTGGCATGGGCGTTGTAGTCCACGTCCGAGGCCTTGCCCGAACCACCGGCGCCATGCACTGGCGTCTGGCCCGGCAGATACAGCGCGCGGCCGGTGGCATCGTCAGCCAGCTGGCCATCACCGGTACGCGTGGCAAGGAAATCGGCCTTGATGAAACCACCCACCTTGAAGGTGGTGCCCGCTGCCGCGCCCGGGGTGATGCTGGTCAGCTGAATCGGCTGCTTGCCCGCCGGCACCGCCGGTGCGGCAGCGCGCTCCGCCTGCGCAGTACGGACCTGCACCACTTCGCTCTGGGTCTGGGCGATGGCGCCCTGCTGTTGCTGCTGGGTGGACAGCAGCAGCTGCACCTGCCGCTCAAGATCGGCGACGCGTGCCTCCAGTGCCTTCTCCTTTGCGGTCTCGGCGAAGGCCATGCCCGGCGCAACCAGCGCGACGAACAAGGCAGCGGCAAGTGGCCTGCGGGCCGTTTTCAGGATGTTTCGATTCATCGGAACTGCCTCTCTCCAGGCTGGCGAACGGTCCGCGTCGATTGCACGGTCGCAGCCAGCGTGCGCGGCGATGGCAGCGGCCGGCTATTCGCCATTAGTCGTAAGCAGGCGTCTGTTCGACCATCGTCTAACAAAGGGGGCAGCGCGATAGGGGGCGGATGCGGCACACTTGGGGTGTCCCGGCCCTGTCCCACGACAGGGCTCATTCATTGGTTACAAGTGCAAAGGTGAGGGTTGCCATGACTGATGTATATCCCGTTGATTCCGCGTTCGCCGAGAAGGCACGGATCGACAAGAACACGTACCAGCAGCTGTACCGCGAATCGATCGAAAACCCCGATGCGTTCTGGGCCAAGGCCGCCGAACGCCTGGACTGGTACAAGAAGCCGACCAAGATCAAGAACGTCAGCTACCAGCTCGACGACTTCCGCATCAAGTGGTTCGAGGACGGCGAACTCAACGTCAGCGTCAACTGCCTGGACCGGCAGCTGGCCACGCGCGGCGACAAGACCGCCATCCTGTTCGAGGCCGATGGCCCGGACAGCCCGGCGCAGAAGGTCAGCTACCGCGAACTGCACCAGCGCGTCTGCCGCCTGGGCAATGCGCTGCGCAACCTCGGCATCAAGAAGGGTGACCGCGTCACCATCTACCTGCCGATGATCGTCGACGCCGCGGTGGCGATGCTGGCCTGCGCCCGCGTTGGCGCCATCCATTCGGTAGTGTTTGGTGGCTTTGCCGCCAACTCGATTGCCGACCGTGTCGGCGACTGCGCCAGCAAGCTGATCATCACCGCCGACGAAGGCCTGCGTGGTGGCAAGAAGGTGCCGCTGAAGGCCAACGTCGATGCCGCGCTGAAGCTGCCCGGCACCAATACCGTGGAGACCGTGCTGGTGGTGCGCCACACCGGTGGCGCTGTCGACATGCAGGCGCCGCGTGATCGCTGGTTCCATGATGTGGTGGACACCCAGCCGGCTGAGTGCGAACCCGAGCGCATGAACGCGGAAGATCCGCTGTTCATCCTCTACACCTCCGGCTCCACCGGCAAACCCAAGGGCGTGCTGCACACCACCGGCGGCTACCTGCTGTACGCGGCCTACACCCATGAAGCGGTGTTCGACCTGCGCGAAGACGATATCTACTGGTGCACCGCCGATGTCGGTTGGGTCACCGGCCATAGCTACATCGTCTACGGCCCGCTGGCCAACGGCGCCACCTCGGTGATGTTCGAAGGCGTGCCGAACTACCCGAACACCTCGCGCTTCTGGGACGTGATCGACAAGCACCAGGTCACCATCTTCTACACCGCGCCCACCGCCATCCGTGCGCTGATGCGCGATGGCGAGGAGCCGGTCAAGCGCACCTCGCGCAAGAGCCTGCGCCTGCTCGGCAGCGTCGGCGAGCCGATCAATCCGGAAGCCTGGCGCTGGTATTACGACGTGGTTGGCGATGCACGCTGCCCGATCGTGGACACCTGGTGGCAGACCGAAACCGGCGGCATCCTGATTTCGCCGCTGCCGGGTGCAACCGACCTCAAGCCGGGCTCGGCAACGCTGCCGTTCTTCGGCGTGCAGCCGGCGCTGGTCAGTGCCGATGGTGAACCGCTGGAAGGCGCCACCGAAGGCAACCTGATCATCCGTGATTCCTGGCCGGGCCAGATGCGTACCGTCTACGGTGACCACCAGCGTTTCATCGATACCTATTTCCGCACCTACCCGGGCAGCTACTTCACCGGTGACGGCTGCCGTCGCGATGAAGATGGTTACTACTGGATCACCGGTCGCGTCGATGACGTGATGAACGTGTCCGGTCACCGCATCGGCACGGCCGAGGTGGAAAGTGCGCTGGTCTCGCACCCGAAGGTGGCCGAAGCCGCCGTGGTCGGCTTCCCGCACGACATCAAGGGCCAGGGCATCTATGCCTATGTCACCCTGATCGCCGGCGAAGCACAGACCGACGAGCTGCTCAAGGAACTGGTGGCATGGGTGCGCAAGGAAATCGGCCCGATCGCCGCGCCGGATCACCTGCAATGGGCGCCGGGCCTGCCCAAGACCCGCTCGGGCAAGATCATGCGCCGCATCCTGCGCAAGATCGCCGAGAACGCCCCGGACCAGCTCGGCGACACCTCCACGCTGGCCGATCCGTCCGTGGTGGCGTCGCTGGTGGAAGAGCGCAAGGTTCGCTAAGCGGCACACAAACCCGGGGCACCACGGTGCCCCGGCTGTCGGTCCGTGTGGAGGGCGTGGATCGGCATCTGTACCGGTATCCTGTTTCACCGGAAGGGCGTCACGCCCCTTACTCCAGCATTGGATCGCATATGCCTACCCTCCTCATTGCCGATGACCATCCGCTGTTCCGCGAAGCCCTCAAGGGCGCGGTGCAACGTGTCATTCCCGGCGTGCAGCTGATGGAGGCCGACAGCGTCGAAGCACTGTACGCACTGGCCGAACAACACCCCGATGCCGATCTGGTACTGATGGACCTCAACATGCCCGGCGCGCAAGGCTTCAACGCGCTGGTGCACCTGCGTTCGCTGCACCCGCAATTGCCCATCGTGGTGGTGTCTGCACGCGAGGAAGCGACGGTGATGCGGCGTGCACTGGACCATGGTGCATTCGGCTTCATTCCAAAATCCGCCGATTCGGACACCATCGGCCATGCGCTGGGCACCATCCTCGATGGCGAGCGCTGGGCACCGGCCGAGGCACACAACGTGCCGCCGACCCCGAATGAAGAACGCGAAGTCGGCCAACGCCTGCGCGAACTGACCCCGCAGCAGTTCCGCGTGCTGCAGATGCTGGGCGTAGGCCGCCTGAACAAGCAGATCGCCTATGACCTGGGCGTTTCCGAGGCCACCATCAAGGCCCACGTCACCGCCATCCTGCGCAAGCTCGGCGTCACCAACCGCACCCAGGCGGTGCTGATGGCCGGCAAGCTCGCCATCGACGACGACGCCATCGTGCTGCCGCCGGAAGAAGATTGAGTTGCTGCTGGCGCTTGCCTGCGGCTGAGCGCTGAAAACTACCCTTGCGCCCCTCCCCTTTGGCGTAGCCAAGGGGGAGGTTGGGAGCGGGTGGCTTTGGCTGTTGCTTCTGCGCGTTGTCTGGCTTGCCCGCGAACAGCACCCCTCCCCAGCCCTCTCCTGCGCGTTGCGCAAGGGAGGGAGACTGGTCCCTCCCCTTTGGCGTAGCCAAGGGGGAGGTTGGGAGGGGGTAGCTTTGGCTGTTGCTTCTGCGCGTTGTCGGGCTTGCCTGCGAACAGCCCCCTCCCCAACCTTCCCCTGCGCGTTGCGCAAGGGAGGGATTGCAGCTCATGCCGAACGCTGCAGCACCGGTTCCGCTGCCGCCGTCGCATCCACCACGAACACTTCCGCCGCTGCGGCCAGCTCCTGCGTCTGCTCGCGCATCGCCTGCGCCGCCTGCGATGAGGCGCGAGCGACCTCGCCACTCTGGCGGGTGCCGTCGCCGATACGCCGCAACAGGCGCTCCACATCATCCACCGCGCTGACCTGCCGCGCCGAGCCTGCATCGATCCGCTCCAGCGCGCTGGCCACCTGCGCCACCCGACCGCCGATGTCCTGCATCGCCGCACCGCTGCTGTCAGCCAGCCGCGCGCCTTCCTCCACCTGCCGCAGCGATGCGTCGATCAGGCCGCGGATCTGCTTGGACGCCTCCGCCGAACGCTGCGCCAGCTGGCGCACCTCGTTGGCCACCACCGCGAAACCACGCCCGTGGCTGCCGGCCCGCGCGGCCTCGACCGCGGCGTTCAGTGCCAGCAGATTGGTCTGGAACGACAGGCTGTCGACGGTGGCGACGATCTCGCGGATGTGCCGTGAGGACGCCCGCAGCTGCTCCATGCCAGTGATCGCAGCCGCCGTGGCCTGGCGCCCGCGTTCGGCCGCATCGCTGGCCTGCGCCGACACCAGCGCACTCTCGCGTGCACTGCCGGCATTCTCGCGCGCCTCACCGGCCACCGAGCGCACCCGCTGCAACGCCTCATGCACGTCACCCACCTGCTGTTCCACGCGTCCGGAAAGATCGGCGGTGCCACTGGCCATGTCGCCCACCGCCGCCTGCACGCTGCCCGCCGACTGCTGGATGCGGGCGACGATGCCGCCCACCTGCTGCATGGCCTCCTCCAGCCCTTGCCGCAGGCGTGCGTAGATGCCCTTACCGTCGCTGCGCATGCGCGCACTCAGGTCACCGTGGGCGAAGTGGCCGATCACCCGCGTCGCATCCGCCACCTGCGCCTGCACGCTGTCCAGCAGGGCATTGATGCGCTCACCCAACTGCAGCACGAAGCCCTGCTTGTCGGCCAGCACGATGCGCCCCTGCAGGTCACCGGCGGTCGCGGCCGCGACCACCGCGGCCACTTCGTTGACGATCACCCGCTCAAGCCGTCGGTCCTGCCATTCCATCACCAGGCCAAGTACCCGATCAGCTTCCAGCACCGGGCTGGCCCGCAGCAGGAAGCCACTGTTACCCAGCTCCACCTCCGCATCCATCGCCACGCTCTGCTCGAAGGCTGCCCGCACGAGTGCGGCAACTGCCGGGCCGAGTTCGGCCACCTCGCTGTCCACCTCGGCCGCGCCTTCGATCCCGGCCTGGGCGAAGGCCTGCTGCAATGCCGGATTGGCATAGACCATGCGGCCTGCGGCATCCGTCACCAGCACCGCGGCGCTGGCCACGTCCAACGCCTGGCGTACCCGTTGATTGGCCCCCGCCGCCAGGCGTTCGCCGGCAATGCGCTCGCGCAGGCTGGACTGCATCTGCATCAGCGCCGCCGCCAACCGACCAATCTCGTCATGCGCATTGCGTACCACCAACCGGCCGTCCAGATCATCGTCGGCAATGGCGCGGGCGAAGGCCGCCGCGTCGGCCAGCGGCCGTTCCACCGCACGCAGCAACAACAGCAGCAGGCTGACCAGCAACAAGCCGACCACCAGCACGGTGGCAGCGAAGGCGGCATCCATCCAACGCCGCGCTGCGGCCTGTTCGTCGCGTTGCTTGGCCAGGCTGGCGCGCTGTGCCTGCTGCAAGCGGGTCAGCACCGGCAAGGCCTTGCCGGCCAGATCATCCATCGCCAGGGTCTCGCTGTCGGCCCCGTAGCGCGCCGCTGCATAGGACAGGAATGCCTCCTGGTAGCGCTGCATCGCATCGCGCACCTGCTGCTTGCTGCTGTCCGGCATGCGCGCTGCCTGCAGCAGCAACTCGAAGGGCATCACCTGCGCACTCAGTTCGTCCGCGTATTTCTGCTCACGGCGCAGGATGAAGTCCTTCTCGTAGCGGCGCATCGTCAGCATCGACACCTGCAGCGCTGCATCGGGATGCTCGCCGATCAGGTTCTCCACTTCGTGCACGGCATTGCGCAGCTGGCCCTGCATGCCGCTATCGGCATCGTGGCCAAGCTCGGTGATGCGCTGATCCAGTGCCTGTCCGGATTGAACATACTCGAGCAGAGGCGCGCGCAATGCCTGCTCCCAACCTGCGCCCTTCGCGTCCGTGGCCAGCAAGGCCTGCAGGCGACCATTGGCGGCCACAAATGCCTGCCCGGCGGCGGCCGAGAACGACATGGCATACTCGGCCTGGGCGCGGCGCGCCTCGGCAAACGCGGCCACCAGCGCCTCCAGCTGCGCGGCATCCTGCTGGTAACTCTGCAGCCGCTGGTCGGCACCGCGCATGCCAACACTGAGCCAGGCATAGGCCGAGCCGATGACAAGCAGGCCGACCACCAGCGCCAGCAGGCTCAGGCGTAGTTTCTGGGCGATACCAAGGGGGAACTTCATGCCGCACTCCGGGCGTAGAGATGCCTCGAAATCGGCCGCATATCAGGTTTCTTGAGTGCTGATTTGCAGGAAATTACCGCGTTGCGCCAGCCGTGCGCGCGTATCAGGCCATGCTTCGATGACAGTGATGTTTCAGTCCCGCAGGCCAACCGGCACCCAGGGGCTGCGCCGTTCAGATTGGTGCCATGCTAGAATCCGCGCTCCCTTGGGGAGTAGCCTGCTTCCAGCATTGGAAGCGCCCACATCAACATACTCGGCCAGTGCGCCGTGGTGTGGGCAGCCAGACCCGGTTGGCGAGACCAGCGGCATGCGTGCGCAACTACGGTTGGGCGCGGCGCATGCCGTTTGTGTCCGCCCGACCCGGTAATCCTGATGTCTCCCATTTCCATTGTTCTGATCGGCTTTGCCATGTCCACCGACGCCTTCGCCGCGGCGGTCGGCAAGGGCGCTGCCATGCGCAAACCACGCCTGCTCGACGCACTACGCGCGGGTTTGATCTTCGGCGTGATCGAAGCCATTACCCCCATCATCGGCTGGCTGCTGGGCCGCGCTGCTTCGCAGTATGTGCAGGCCTTCGATCATTGGATCGCATTCGGCCTGCTTGGCGTACTGGGTGCGCACATGATCATCGCCGGCTTGAAGCCTGAAGATGAAACCGAAGGTGACGGTGATGACGACGGAGCCGGCGAGCAGCACAAGAGTTTCTGGACCCTGGCAGTGACCGGCTTTGCAACCAGCATCGATGCGATGGCGATAGGCGTTGGCCTGGCCTTCCTTGATGTGCACATCGGTGTGGTCGCGCTGGTGATCGGCCTGTGCACGATGACCATGGTGACCATCGGCATCATGCTTGGCCGTGCCTTGGGCGCCCTGGTTGGCAAGCGCGCGGAAATCATCGGCGGCGTGATCCTGATCATCATCGGCTGCGCGATTCTGTACGAGCACCTGAGTGCGGCAACCGCTGTCGTGGGAGCGGCATAAGCCGACACCACCTGTGGAGCGCAGCCCTGCTGCGCTGGGGCACTACCGGCAAGGCCTCTGCCGAGCATGGCTCGGCACTACAGAGCTAGCCCCTCTCCCGCATGCGGGGTGAGATTGGCAGCTTGCGAACCAACGGTTCGCTGCCCATCGAACGCCCTTGCGTCAGCGCAAGGGCCGGGGCGCGAAGCGGGGCTTTGGGTGAGGGCGGTTTTTTTGGTAAGGCCCCTGCCGAGCGTGGCTCGGCACTACCGGTCTGCGCTGCTAGCGCCTGCGCGGGTCATGCAATGCGGTGAGGAAGGCGCGCAGCGAGGCCGGCTTCACCGGCTTGGTCAGCACCCTGTATCCACGTTCGCGGGCCATGCGCTTCAATTCATCGCGTCCGTCAGCAGTCAGCAAAGCACCGGGCAAGGGCCGACCCGCGGTTTCGCGCAAGATGACCAGGGTATCCAGTCCATCCAGCCTATCGTGCAGGTGGTAGTCCACCAGCATCACGTCGGGCTGCTCACTCAATTTCTCCAGCGCCATGTCCACTGTGCTGGCGGCGATCACCTCCACCTTCCAGCGGCCCAGCAAGGCGCGCATGCCATCGAGGATTTCCTGGTCGTTGTCCACGCACAGCACGCGCATGCCGGCCAGCGAATCGTCACCACCGAAGGCCGTGGGCAGGCGTGGCGAGGGCAATGGTGCGGCCGGCGTTTCAACCCGCGGCAAACTGATCGAGAACATGCTGCCGTGGCCTGGCTGGCTGCGCGCGTTCAAGCCGTGATCGAGCAGGCGCGAGATGCGTTGGCAGATCGACAGGCCCAAGCCCAAACCCTGCTCGCCCCAGTCGAACGGCTGCTGGTAGCGATGGAACTCGTTGAAGATCTGCTGCATGTGGTGCTCGGGAATGCCCGGCCCCGTGTCCCAGACCTGCAACTCCACCTCATCGCCACGCACACGTAGTGCCAGCACGATGCGACCACTGCGCGTATAGCGCAGCGCGTTGGCCATGAAGTTCTGCAGCACGCGACGCAATAGGCGCCGATCACTGCGCACCCAGGCAGTACGTGCAAACACGTGCAGGCGCAGACCGCGGCCTGCCGCTACCGGCGTGTACTGTGCCGCGAGCTCGCGTACCAGCACACTGGCATCGAATTCACTGATGGTCGGGCGCAGGCCGCCAGCATCCAGTCGCGACACGTCCAGCAGACCATCCAGCAACTCTTCGGCAGCACGCAGGGAAGCATCGACACGCTCGGCCAGATGCCGTTGCTCCTCGGTCTCAGGAAGGCTGTCACGCAGTGCGGAGGCAAACAGACGTGCCGCATTCAAGGGCTGCAACACATCATGGCTGATCGCGGCTAGGAAGCGCGTCTTTGATTGCTGCGCCGCTTCAGCCGCCTGCGAACGCTCGGCTACGCGCTGCTCCAGCGTTTCGTTGGCTTCCAGCAATGCCTGCTCAGCGTTCTTGAAGTCGGTGATGTCGTTGTAGCTGGTGACATAGCCGCCACCGGGCAAGGCCTGGCCACGCAGCTCGATGACCTTGCCATCGGCGCCAGTACGCTCGAACACATGCGGCGAACCAGCACGCATATAGCCGATGCGGCGATTGATCTGTACTTCGATATCGCCCGAACCCAACTCGCCACGCTCGGCGTTGTAGCGGATCAGGTCGGCAACCGGGCGGCCGACGTAGAGCATCCCGTCCGGATAGCCGAACATCTGCTGGTAGCGCCTGTTCCACGCAGTCAGCCGCATTTCCGGATCAACCACGCTGACCCCGGCACTGATGTTTTCCAAGGTGGTGGACAGAATCTCGCGATTGAAGCGCAGCTCCTGTCCCGCTTCGTCCAGCACTGCCACCACTTCGCCCAGGTCCATGCCCGAGCCGCGCAGCAGGCTGGTCAGCAGCAGACGCGCGGATGCAGCACCAATGGATGCGGCGAGCAGACGTTCGGTGAACTGCACCCAGACACGGTCGGCTGCAGCGGCAGGTTGGAATTCACGCTCAAGCAGCTGCGCCTGTTCGCCGAACGAACGCCGCGCGCGGTTGTCGCCGATGACGCGCGTAGCCAGGGCCAACAGATCGCGTACCTTGACGTGCGCCGGCCAGTCACCCGCCACCACCGGGCGCTTGGCATACGGGTCCAGGAACGGTGCCGCGCGCAGACGCTCAGCGACATCAGGCCGCCAGCGCATCGACACCAGCAACATGGTCACGGTATTGATCAGCAGCGACCAGAAGGTGCCATGGGTCAACGGGTCCCAGCCGGTCAGGCCGAACAGCTGCTGCGGTCGTAGCCAGCCGATGCCGAACGGCCCCTGCGTCAGCAGGCTGGCATCCAACCAACCACCATGACTCAGCGCCGGCACCAGCAAGGTGTAAGCCCAGACCACAAAGCCGGCCAGCATGCCGGTCTCGACGCCGCGCCGGCTGGCGCCACGCCAATACAGGCCACCAAGCAGACCCGGCGCGAACTGCGCCACCGCGGCGAACGCCATCAGCCCGTAGGCGGCCAGCATGGTGTCGTCATTGCTGCCGCGGTAATAGCCGTAGGCAACCAAGGCCAACAGCACGATTGCCATGCGCCGTATCCACAGCACGCGCGAGGCCACATTGGCGGCCTCGCGGTGGTCGCCACTGCGGCGCAGCAGCAGCGGCATCACCAGGTCGTTGCTGATCATCGTCGCCAGCGCGATCGAGGACACGATGACCATGCCGGTAGCCGCGGAGAAGCCACCGATGTAAGCAATCAAAGCGAGCGTGGTATTGCCGGCGAACATCGGCAAGGCCAGTACCAAGGTGTCGTCCGAGGCCAGGCCGGTGCCAAACATCGCCGCGCCGGCGGTGGCAATGGGCACGATCATCAGCGAGATCAACACCAGATAGCTGCCGAACATCCAGCGTGCGCTGCGCACATCGGCGGCATTGCCGCATTCAACCACCGCCACGTGGAACTGCCGTGGCAGGCATATCAGGGCAAGAAAGCTGAGCAGCGTCTGCGAGACGAAGCCCACCGGCGGCATGCCTTCAAACAAGGTGCGTGCCGACTGCACCACCGACTCGCCGCGGTCGGTCAGCCACACGTAGGCGAATACGCCGATGGCAACCATGGCCAACAGCTTGATCAATGATTCCACGGCGATGGCCAGCATCATGCCGTAATGGTGCTCGGTGGCATCGACCTGACGGGTGCCGAACAGGATGGCGAACAAGGCCATCAGCAGCGCCACATACAGCGCCGGGTCGGTCAGGAAACCCTTGCCGGCAGCGTCGCCAGTGAGCACCTGCAGGCTCATCGCCACGGCTTTGTACTGCAGCGCCAGATACGGCACCACGCCGATCAGCGCGATCAGCGCGACCAACGCCGCCAAGCGCCGCGAACGGCCGAAGCGCGAGGAAATGAAGTCGGCGATGGAGACCACGTTCTCGCTGCGGGCGATCAGCGCCAGCCGCTCGATGATGCGCCAGCCGAACATCAGCATCAGCAGCGGGCCCAGATAAATAGGCAGATAGCCGATGCCGTAACGCACCGCCGAGCCAACCGCACCGTAGAAGGTCCAGGACGAGCAATAAACCGCCAGCGCCAGGCTGTAGACCACCGGCCGCAGCCAGGGGCGGTCCGGATACAGCGGGCGACGGTCACCCCACCAGGCCACGCCGAACAGCAGCGCGGCATAGCAGAGTGAGACCAGAAGCAGGATCCAGCTGGAGACCAAGGGTAGTTCCCGTGCGACTTAGCCGGGCCAGTGTAGCCATTCCGCAGGATTGGGGCTTTCTGCCCCCTCCCTTGTGCGCAGCACAGGGGGTCATTTGGCGGTGGCAGTCTGATGCGCTTTCCGCTTGGCGTGTCCGTACCGTCTGAAGCACAAAACTTCGAGCTACGCTCGCCTACCCCTCCCCAGCTCTCCCCTGCGCCTATGGCGCAAGGGAGGGGGCAGATCGCCAGCACGCGGAGAATGCGTCGGCTGCTGCTTGGCCCCCTCCCTTGTGCGAAGCACAGGGGAGGGCTAGGGAGGGGTGCTTTTGGCGCAGGCAATCGGATGGGCTTTTCGTTTGTCGCGTTCGTACGTTCTGAAGCTCAGAGCGTCGAGCTGCGCTCGCCTACCCCTCCCCAGCCCTCCCCTGCGCCTGCGGCGCAAGGGAGGGGGCAGATCGCCTGCGCACGGAGATTCCCCGGGAGGAGACTTACTCCCCAAAACGAACAACGCCCCGACATTGCCGGGGCGTTGTTGATCAACTCTTCGCGCTGAACTTACTGCGCCAGCTCAAACCGCACTTCCACACGGCGGTTCGGCAGCAGGCATTCCAGCAAGGCTGCACGCGGCTTTACGCCGTCGCACTGCTGCACCTGCTGGGTGTCGCCGCGGTACTCGTAACGGATCTTGTCCGCCGGCACACCGCGGCCGACCAGCAACTCGCGCACGGTCTTGGCGCGACGCTCGGACAGGGCCTGGTTGTAGTCGAAGCCATTGCCCTGCATGCGATCGGCGTGGCCAACCAGGGTCACCCCGGCCAGTTCACGCTTCTCGTTACCGATGGTGGCCAGGGCGCGGTCCACGCTCTCCAGCGAATAGGTGCGGATGTCCTTGTAGCCGTCACGGTCGAACTCGAACAGCACATTGGCGATCAACGGGCCTGCTGCTACGGGAGCAATCACCGGGCCGGCCGGGTCGACGCCGCACAGTCGCGCTGCGGTTTCGGCGTCGTTGACCAGGTCTTCGGCGATCTGGATGTAGGGCTTGGAGTGGCGCCACTGCTGCTGGTTGAACTCGTTGCCAGCGTGCACCAGCTCCACTTCACCACAGGCCACCTTCTGCGAGGCGCAGGCGAAACCCGGTGTGCCGTGGATGACTTTCAGGCGCTGCCACAGGTCGGCACGCAGGTACTTGGCGCCGTTGACCAGGGCGGTGTCGGTGGGGATCGGCGAAACGCCGTTCTCCATGTCCACGATCAGCTTCTCCGACTCGGTCAGCGCTTCCTGCGGGAAGGCGCTGCGGTCGTTGCGGGTGTATTCGTGGAAGGACACGTCCAACCAGCACTGGGCCTTGGACAGGTGGTAGTCGCGGATCGGGCGACCGCCATCGTTCAATGCCTGGATGCGGCCCTGGGTCGCTTCGTACGACTGCAGGTCGGCATGGATGGCCTCGTCGCTGATGCGCTTGGCCTGCGGGTTGAGCTGGGTCTGCTGGGCGCCGGCGGAGCCGGCGACAGCGAATGCAGCCAGGGCCAACAAGGTGCGCAGCGGACGGTTCTTGGTTTGCATAATGGTCATGGTGTCGTCCTCAGCGGGCCGGGTCGCGGTAGCGGACCGGGTCCCGACGGAAAAGGTCTTCGTCGAACTTGAAGCGCAGGCGCAGGAAGAAGCCCTGCTGCGTGTACTCGTAGCCATTGAGATCACTGTCGCCTGCAAATCCGGTCCAGTTGTAACCGGCCGACAGCCACAGGTTCTGCCGCAACAAACGGCCCACTTCCGCGCCATAGGCGTACTGGTTGGCGCCGTGCTGGCCGCGGAAGGTGGAGCCGAGCACGCCGATATCCCAGTTCTCGGTGATGTCGTACACGACACGGCCCGAGACCAGTACGGCGTTGAAGCTGCTGTTGACGCGGCTGCCATCGCCATAGGCGAACTGGTCACGCTGCCATTTGCCGGCAATACGACCGGTCAGCCACCACGGCCGCGACGGATGCCAGTCGGCGTGGGTGGAGACGATGTGCGCGCGCGTGCGTACGTCCTGGCTGGTACCACTGACCACCTCACCGTTGAGCAGGGTCAGGCCGCTTTCGTCACGCTCGAGCTTGTACTCGTAGCGCATCAGGGCGTTGATCCGGTTGCGGTCGGTGTCACGGTAGGCCAGACCGATCTGGAAGCGGTCCTGCAGTACGTCGCCACGTTCTTCATAGTTGGTGGCCAGCAGGTAGTTGCGGCCCAACAAGGTCCAGTCACGGCTCAGCTTGCGGGCCACCATGAACTGCAGCAGCGAGGTGGTGAACGCCTCGTTGCTGTCGGTGGTGCCCGGCACGTCTTCGGAGATGCGGTGCTCGGCACGGATCGCGCCGCGCCACAGCGGGTTGGCACTGTAGTCCAAGGCCAAGGCCAAGCCGGTGCTGTCACCAGTATCGCCCGCGATCACATTGACACGTTCGATCGAGCTGCTCAGGCGCAGGCCCTTGGCAACGTCCCAGTTGTTGCGGATGCCCGAGGCAGCCTGCACATCACGGCCACTGATCGCATCACGCAGGCGGTATTCGGAGAACGCCTGGGTGTCGCGGATGTAGCTGCTGTCGATACCGAACACCAGCGCATCGGCCTCGCGGTCGGTGGTGGTGATGCCGTAGGCGCTGGTCAGGCCGGTCTGCTTCTCGTAGCGGCCGTACAAACGGCTGCGCTCGAAGACCTGGTAGTCAACGCCGGCAGCAACGCGGTTGCGGTCTTCGCCACTGACGCTCTGCTCATACTCGGCACCGCCGCTGAACTTGTCGTTGAAGCGGTAGCCGATACCGATGCGGGCGCTGTCCGATTCCAGCTTGGTGCCAACCGGCAGGTCGCTGGTCATGGATTCGCCGTTGCTGCCGCTGTTGATCACCATCAGGCCGGTGGCCGGGTCCAGCGCCTGCTGGCCGTAGCCCAGCGCGCCGCCGCCCGAACCGGTGGCGAAGCCGCCGGTAAGGCCGGACAGCTGGCCGTAGCCGGTGCTCGACCACGGCGAGGTGATGCCGATGGTTTCGCGGATGCTGCGCAGGCCGAAGTCCAGCGTCAGGCGTTCGGTGGCAGCCACGCGCACACCGGCACCGCCGGCATCGCGCTTGCCACCATCCGGGTTGCGGTCTTCGCTGCGCAGGGCTTCAACGTACAGCTCCAGGCGCGGGCCAACGGCATAGGACATGCGGCCGCTGTATTCGCCACGGCCGCCGTACAGCGGCGAAGCCTGGTTGTTGAACTCCGGATCGGTGCGCGCACCGAACAGGCGGGCGTCGAACTTGTCACCGTCGTGGGCGAACTCGACGCGCCATGCATCGCCTTCGACCTGACCGCTGACATCCTTCAGGCCCTGCGAGGTCACCTGGTTGAGCGAGTTGGTGTTGACCTCGCTCTGGGTGCGGGCGAACTCGGCCACCAGCATGGTGTTCTGGCCGAAGCGATAGCCCGCGTTGACGCTGCCCATCTTGAACTCGGCATACGGGTTCTGGTCTTCGACCGCCGATGCGCCGACTTCCAGCTTGTCGGTCAGCTTGTACTGGCCGTCGGCACCGACCACCCAGAATTTCTCGGTCTGCTGATCGAGCTCATAGGTAATGCGCAGCGAGACCGGATTCAGATCGCTGTCGAACGAGGGCAGGAACTGGTTGAGCAGGATGCGCCCGGAGAACGGCTCGAAGCTGTAGTCCACCAGTCGCGCCAGCGCTTTCACCGAAACGATGCGCGAGGGCTGGTTGCGATCGCGCACGATCATCTCGACGCGCTCGCTGCCTTCAAGCACCGCATTGTTGCGCAGCGCATACGGGCCACTGCCCTGGCTGCGGAACTCCTCGATGATCTGCCGCAGCGAATCCTCGATGGCGAACACATTGGTACGCACGCGCTCACTTTCAAAGTGCCAGCCCAGGCCGGTCGCGGTGCGGTTGTAGGTGCTCAGGCTGCGCTGCGGGATCGGGCCGCTGCCGCCAACGCCACTGGTCGTGGCCAGGGTGTCGCCGGTCTGGAAGTCTCCGTACAGCAGGTAGCTGCGCTTGTTGTCCACGCGCACGTACAGGCGCTCGGCCGAACGTGCATCGAAGCCACGCAGCGAGGAATCACCGTACACCGGGTAGAACTCTTCCGGCTGGATATCACGCAGCAGGCGGCCACGCACATCCTTGTCCGAGTCATAGGCCGCGGTGAGCAGGTACTCGCCCTTGATCCGGCCCTTGACGAAGAACGCGGTACGCGCCGATGCGCTGGCCTTGCCGTTGTTGAACTGCTTCTCCCAGCGACGGATATCGCGGTCGAAGGCATCGTGGTGTTGCACCGGCGAAATCAGGCTGGCGTTGGACTTGTTGCGGAAGTTCAACACGCCCTCGATCAGGCCGGTGGCAAGCAGCTCACGCATTTCCGGCAGGAAGCCGATCGTGCCTTCGGCGGTTTCGCCACCGGCAGTGATCCGCAGCAACACATCCTGCGGGTCATGCGGGGCGACCAGGTCGAACTCGGCAACGCCGTTCTCGACTTCCAGCTGCACGCCAGGCATCACCTTGTCGGCGTCGCTGGCACCGGGTCCGAATTCATCGGTGCGCGAACCCGGCAGGCGGATGCGGCCACCGCTGTTCTCGATGGTGACGAAGGACTTGCCGGCCAGCGGCTTGCCGTCGGCGCCGAGCAGATGCACGGTGATGTGCACCGGCGTCTGGCCGTCGGCCGGCACGCCATCACGGTCCACTTCAACCGAGACGCGATCAACACCGGCGTTGCGGCTGTAGTCCACTTCACCCGAGCGCGCCGCCACCACTTCCGGCGGCGTATCAAGCGTGGTCAACGAGCGTGGATACAGCGTGCTGCTGTCGCCGATCACCGGGGTGAAACGGGTGCTGCTACCCACGTTCTGGGCCATCAACGGCAGCGATGCCGTTGCCAGGGCGCAGGCCAGCAGGCTCATGCGCGGCATCTTGCGCAGGGCGGTGCGGCTCATGGCTGCACCTCCTGCTGGGCCGCCGCGGACGGCGGGTTGGGTCGCGGTTGCACGATCGGCCTCTGGTTGGACGAGTCCGTGGCCTGCTGCGGCGCACGGACCGGCTTGCTGTCAAAGCGCAGCTGCGACTGCCCGATTTCGGTTTCCGGTGCGCGCACCTCACCCTGGGTACGGCGCGCCTTCACCTGCTCCAACAGCGGGTTGGAGCAACTGCCCTCGACGAAGTCGGCGCGATGCAGCTCACCGTTCTTCAGGTCCAGGAACAGGCTGTCGGCATCGCCCAGGTTGCGGTTGCTGCTGGTGGTCAGACGAGCGCCCACCGGCAAGGTGGACGGGTCCACCTTCAAGGTGTGGCTCTGCGGCGGCAGGCCGCAATAGCTGTACTTGCCCTCGGAATCGGAAATCATCCAGGTGCCGTTGGAGAAGTACATGCGCACGCCCGGGATACCCAGCTCTTCCTCGTCCTGCACATGGTTGTTGTTGCAGTCCACGAAGATCTTGCCCAGCACGCAGGCTTCCTCGGTGAACACGCCACCGGTGACGCGCACGCGGTACTCGGCACGGTTGGACGGCACCGAACCCGGTACCGGCGTCAAGCCGATCGGATCGATACAGCCACCGCTGATCGAGCAACCATGTGCCTGCGCACGGTTGATGCCATCGCCCTGCTGCGCACCAACGCCAACACGCACGCGGTAGGTGAGCACCAACTGCTGGCCAACATTGATCGGGCCAAGGTTGAAGCCCAGACGCGGGCCCGGCTTGCCGATCGGATCCTCCACGGCGCGGCCACCCACACGGCCAGTGCCGTCGATGTAGGTGAAGCCACGCGGCAGCGTATCGACCACGTTCAAGGTAGCCATCGCGCTGCCGGCGGTCTGCCGAACGGTGATGGTGTACTGCACGGTGTCACCGATTTCAGCGGTCTGGCGGTCACCGGTCTTGGTGATCACCAGGCCGGTGGCCTCGGCCGTGTCCAGCGGGATGTGGTTGTGCACCACACCGGCAACGGCGGAGCCTGCGAACAGGTTCAACCAGTACTGGGTCGGCGTGCCCACCGCACCCGTCGGAGCACCGGTCTGCGGCTGCACCAGGTGGCTGCTGCCAGCAGCGCCCAGCGGCGACAACGAACCGCTCTGCGCCGGGATCAGCGACGACACGAACTGGTAACCACCCGGCGGCGTGACCGTCAGCTGGAACTCGCAACGTGCCGGCGCGGCCGGACCAAACATGAACTGGTAATAGCCGTTGTTGCCCACCGTCATCGACACCGCATTGCCTTCCACGCGGTAACCACCGGCGCCGGCATTGAGGATGGCGGTGTTCGGGTCATAGCCGGTGCACACGCCAACCGGCGCGAGAGTGACGATGGAACCCGGCACCGGATCACGAGTGACCGCGTCGTAGACGACACCGGACGGGTCCACCGGCAGGCTCTGCTGCGGCAGATGCTGGCCGGCTTCGAGCACGACCTGCAGCTGGCTGCTGCCGTTCTCGCTGACACGGCAGGCACTGACGCCGTCATTGCCGATGGCACGCGGGCTGTCACAGGCCACGCCCATGCCGCCAGCGGTTTCCTGGTTCACCGGCCACGCCCACAACACGCCCGAGCTCGGATCGCGGAACTGGATGTTCCACTTCACGCCCGGGATCACGTCGGCGAAGCGATAGCTGCCGTCCACCGCGGTGATGGTGGACTGGGAAACCAGACCGGTCACCGAATCCAGCAGTTCCACGATCCACGATTGCAGACGCTCGTCGCCGCCGTCGAGGAAGGTGTCCTCGCTACCGACATCGAACCACACGGTGCCGCCCACCGAGGACGACAGCTGCACCTGGTTGGGCACGCGGCAGACGTTCTGGGTGATGCTGGTATCGCACACCGGCAGGTCGCCGACGTTGCCTTCAAAGGTGCTGCGCTCGGTGGTGGTCGGCGTACGGAACTCGTTCTCACCGCCGCCCTCGATCAGCACCGCATTGTTGACGGTGCCGGCGTTGGCAGCCTCGATGCCGACGTGCACCTTGACGGTGATGTCAGACAGCGAAGTGGTGCCGACGTTGACCACTTCCGAACTACGGCATTCAAAGCGGGCATCGCCCACCGCACCGGAACAGGTCCAGTTGTTGCCTGCCGGCACTTCGGCCAGGGTCAGGCCCACCGGCAGGCGATCCTTGACGATGTACTCGCCGAAGGATGGCTTCTGCCCGCCGTTGCGCACGCGGATGGTGTAGCTGCCCACGTTGTTGACGGTGAACTTGACCGTGTTGGACGCCTTGCTGACCAGCATGTCCGGCGAATCGCCGATCTCGCCGAAGTTGTTGTCCACCGAGTTGTTGCCCGGCTTCAACACGATGCCGTCGATCTGCGAAGGCACGGTCTCCTTGCCGGTGACCTTGGCGCCGGACTTCACACCGTCGATGCTGCCGGCGGTGGTCAGGCCATTGAGGGTCTCGGCAGGCTGGTTCGGCTCGGTCACGATGTAGGTGCCCGGGCGCAGGTTCTGGAACACATAGTGACCCTGCGCATCGGTGACGCCCTGCACATTGACCGGGTTGCCCAGGTCATCGGTACCGGTCAGCACCACGTCGATCATGGCGTAGCCACCTTCGTCGTTCTGCTTGATGCCGTCATCGTTGCTGTCGTTGTAGACGAAGCCGGCAATGCTGCCCACCGGCACTTCACCGAAGTTGTTGTCCTTCGAGGTTTCGTTGACGCCAACCACGATCGTCGAGATCTTCGACGGCGCGGTGCCCGGCGGGGTCGCGGTACCACCGGTGCTGCCCGGCACGGTCTTGCCGTCCAGGGTGCCCGGCGGCTGGTTCGGCTCGGTCACGGTGTAGGTGCCCGGCGGCAGCTCGTCAAAGCTGTAGCTGCCGTCTGCAGCGGTGGTCACGGTGAGCTTGATCGGCGTGCCATCGATCGCGGTGCCTTCCAGCTCCACGGTCACGCCACCGATGCCCTTCTCGCCCGGATCCACCACACCATCATTGTTGGTGTCTTCCCACACCTTGCCGCTGATGGCGCTGCTGCGCGGAATTTCACCGAACAGATTGTCCACCGATGCCGTGCCCGGCACCGACAAATCAATGTCGGTGATCTTGCTCGGCACCGTGGTAACCGGCGTGGCAGTACCGCCCGCGCTACCGGCGGTGGTGATGCCATTGGCGGTACCGGTCGGCTGGGTCGGCTCGGTCAGGCTGTACTTGCCCGGACGCAGGCCTTCGAAGCTGAACTTGCCGTCCTTGTCGGTGGTGGTGCTCAGGTCGACCTTGGCACCGGTATCGTCGAAGCCGCTCAGTTCTATGACCACACCGTCCAGGCCGGTCTCGCCCGCACCCAGCATCGCGCCATCATTGTTGACGTCGAGGAACACCGCACCAGAGATCGACACCTGCAGCACTTCGCCGAAGTTGTTCTTCTCGGACACACCGCCGGCAGCCAGGGTGATGCCGCTGATCGCGCTGGGCACGGTTGTCACCAGCGTCGCCACACCGCCGGTAGTGCCGACGGTGGTGATGCCGTTGATGGTCGGCGCACCGTTGTAGCTCGGCTGCGCCGCCTGCTGGGTCACCGTATAGGTGCCGGCCAGCAGGTCCTGGAACACGTAGTTGCCATCAGCATCGGTCGTCGCGGTCAGTGCGCCCTGGCCCAGCACGTTCTGCACGCTGGCCGGCAGGCTCACTTCGACGTTGGCCAGGCCCGGCTCACCGGCGTCCTGGGTGCCATTGTTGTTGCTGTCCAGATAGACGACACCAGACAACACCGCGGCCTTTTCGCCGAAGTTGTTGCCGCTGGAGCCGGTCAACGGCAGGTTGTTGATGACGACGACGTTCGGCGTACCGGTATTGACGGTGCCGTTCTCCTTGCCATCAGCCAAACCGGTTGGCTGCGTCTCGGTGACACGGTAGTTCTTGCCGGTTACAGCGTCCGGATAGGTGTAGTGGCCGTTGTTGTCGGTGACGATGGCCGGACCCGGCACCTTCACCCAGTTGCCCGGGCCGTCTTCCACCTCCACCGTGAGGCTGATGTTGGGGATGCCCGGCTCACCAGCGTCCTGCTTGCCATCATTGTTGCGATCAATGTAGACCGTGCCGCTGATCGGCGCATTGGCCAGCTCACCGAACAGGTAATCGATGCCCTTCTGCCCAGCAGCGAGCGTGATGCCGCTGATGACATTGGCCACGGCATTGCTGCCCTGTGCACTGCCACCGATGGTGCCCACGGTGTGCTTGCCGTCGATATAGGCCTGCGGCTGGGTCTCGGTGATGACATAGGAGCCAGCGAGCAGGTCACCAAAGCCATAAGCGCCGGTGCTGGTATCGGTGGTGGCGACGCGGTCGACCGGGTCGCCATTGGCATCGGTGCCGGTCAGCCTCAAGGTCACTCCGCCGATGAACTTCTCACCGGAATCGTGGCGGCCATTGTTGTTGTTCGACGCAGTGCCCGAGAAATCCTCGTATACCAGGCCTGCCAGCGAGCCCAACAGTTCGCCGAAGTTCTGACCGGTGACACCCGCCACCGGCAAGGCACCGATGCTGATGCTGTTGCTGCTGTTCTGCTTGCCCTCGGCATAGCCGGTCGGCTGCAGTTCCTTGACCACGTAACCAACGCCGGTCGGCAGGTTGTTGAAGCTGTAATCGCCCTGTGCGTCGGTGCGGACGCGGGTGATCTCGGTCGTGCCGTCAGCTTCATACAACACCACCACAACACCCTCGATACCGCCATTGGCCGCCGAGTTGGTGCTGCCCGCATCGGCGGCGTCGAAGCTGCCATTGTCGTTGCGGTCCACGTAGACCGAACCGCTGATGGCGGCTACCAGTATTTCGCCGAAGTTGTTCAGCACCGAGCTGCCACCCGCGATCAGCGGGATATCACTGATGGCGCTGGGCACCACACTCACCGCGGTCGCCGTGCCACCGGTACTGCCCTCGGTGGTCTTGCCGTTGTGGGTGGTTACGCCACCGTAGACCGGCTGTGCACTCTGCTGTGTCACCGTATAGGTGCCCGCCAACAGGTCCGGGAAGCTGTAGTTGCCGTTCGCGTCGGTGGTGGCGGTCAGGTGGTCCGCGCCCAGCGCGTTCTTGACCGCGACCGGGAGGCTGATCACCACGTTCGGCAAACCCGGCTCGGTGCCATCCTGCGCACCGTTGTTGTTGCTATCCAGGTAGACCACGCCGGACAGCACCGCAGCCTTCTCACCGAAATTGTTGCCGCTTTGACCTGCAACGGGCAATTTGGCAATCGTGATCGAGTTGCCCGGATTGGTAACGCTCTGGCCCAGGCCTGCAGGCTGGACTACCTCTTCAATCAGGTATTCCTTGCCAATAACCGCATCGAGATAGCTGTATGCACCGTTGGCGTCGGTCTTGCCGGTATAGACGGTAACCCAGGCACCGCCGTCCTTGACCTTGATGGCGATATCCACGCCGGCAATGCCGACGTCGTTGCTGCCACCATCAAAGTCGCCCGCTGTCGCCTTCCTGTCAAGGAAGACGACACCGCTGATCGGAGCCTTCAGGTTTTCGCCGAAGTTGAACTCGGTGCCGTTGCCGGCCACCAACTTGATGCCGCTGATGCGGCTTTCATTGGCTGCGGTGCCCGCGCCCGGAATACAAACGGTGGATACGCACAGCACACCGCCGATCTTGCCGGGGTTCACGGCTGCGGGCACATCAACCAGGCCAGCCGGGCTGCTCGGCAGCGGTTCGCCCAGTACATAGGTCTTACCTGCGGACAGACCGGTAAACGTATAGGCACCGGTGTTAGTCGTGGTAACCGGCGGAAGCACACGACCGGTTTCCACCTCAAGCAGGGTCAGTGTCGCGCCCACAATCGGCGCGTCGCCGGCATTGAAGGTCAACGAATTGTCCTGATCGACGTAGACGAAACCACTGAGCTGACGCTCATTCGGCTCGGGGAAATCGAACATCACGCCCGTACCACCCGAGCTCAGCACAACACCACTGATCACACTGGTGGCGTTGTCCGGGTTGGACGCCGTGCCCTTGCTGGTCACACCGACGCTGCTGCCGTTGCGGAGGCTGCGCACCGTGTTGGGCTGGGCTACGCCATTGACCGGGTAGCCGCTCGGCTGCTTCTGGGTGATCGTGTAGCCGCTTGCGTCCGACGGCGGAAGATTCCGGAACAGGTAGTCGCCGCTGCTGTTGGTCAGCGTGGTCAATGCAATGGTATTGCCATTGGCATCTACACCAATGAGCGTGAGCTCAACACCCGCAATGGCCGCATCACCAGGATCCTGGTCGCCGTTGTCGTTGGCATCGGCGAACACGCGACCGCCAATGCTGGCCGCCTGCTTGACCTCTACATCCGACTCAGCGTCGTTGTTGGTGGTATCGGGCTCCTTGAACGCCTCGGCGTCATTCTCATCACGCCCCGGCGACACTTTGACCTTGTTCTTGACGGGCGTTGCATACGGCCCGCTATATACGCCAGGCACCGGACGCGCCCACAGCTTTACCTCGACACCATTGGCAGCGCCGTTGGGGAAATTACCCAGCAGGTCACAGGTGATCTGCTGATGCTGGCTACCGTCTGTGATGGGGTTGGTTGAACTGCCGGAGAGATAGCAGACATTGCCTGTGCCCGCTGTCGGCACACTGCTTCTAATCGCCAGCGCAGACGTGATACTCGCAGCACCCTTGACCGTGGTGAGCGGCGTATGACCGCTGCTGGTCACCCACTCGAAACCGTTGGGCAAGGTATCAACCATGCGCAGACGGGCAACGGTATCCGGACCGTTGTTGGTCAAGGTGATGATGAACGGCACAACGTCGCCCGTATCGATCTTGCTGCCGGGCGGCAGATCGGTGGTCTTGCTGACGGTCAGATCACCGCGCGGCCAGACCGATCCATTGATGCGCGCATTGTTGTTGTTGTCCGGGTGCACCGCCTTCGTGCACCAGCCCTTGCGCTCATAGCCGTTGGGCGTCGTGGCGTCTTCCTGGCTGCCGGACGAGCACACCATCGCAGTATCACCAAAGCTCACACGTGTGGTGGCCGTATTGGTGGTGCCACTTTTATCGACCAGTTTGAAGCGCAGCTCGAAGTCCAGCTGCTCCTTCGGTCCGAGGTAGTCCTTGTCGGTAAACTTGCAGCTCACCTTGTCAGCCGCAGGCTGGCTGCAGCTGACAGCGCGCGCCACCTTGGTGTGACCGCTGAGCAGGGTGCCAGCATTCATGTTTTCGCCGGTGGTGCTGACCAACTGCAGGTCATAGCCTGCCTGCGGATCAAGGAAATCGGTCATCTTCACCGCCTCGGCGCGCGTCAAGCCGCCGTTGCTGATGGTGAAGCGGAACCGGAGCTCCTCATTCAGATAGAAGATCCGATCAGTCCGACCTACCGGGAAAATCGCCTCCTTGGCCTGCACCAGGTCGTAGTCCGGCGTGCTGATCTGGAACTTCAGCGTGCGCGCGTTGTTGCCAAGCGCACTGGCGTCGCCACAGGCGGTACTCACCGGCTGGCTCACGCCGCTTGCGTTGTTGTAGATCTCGGAGTTCCATTCGCAGATGCCAGCCCCCAACTGCACACTGGCGGTGTTGATGGCCTTATCGGTGTCGTAGACCACGCTGTCCAGCGGGTAAGCGCTGGGAGTCAGCGCCGGCCGCATAACCTGGGTATTGATCTTCACCAGGGCCGTGTTATTTGCCGGAATCGTCGTGTTGTTACTGCAACGCACACGCGTGCGATTGGCATCGGGAACACCCGGGAGCAGTTCGCACGTCAGCCTGGCATCGGTCCCACTGATCACGGCAGGCAAGCCGGCACTCAGGTCGTAGGACGGCTGCGCCATGGTTGCCGGACCGGTGTAGATATCATCTACCACCACAAAATCGCCGACGCGGGTGATCGCGAACGGCCCACGATTCTCCGCACTGATCGTGAAGGTCATCGGCTGCCCGATTGCGGGCTTGCCTGGATTGACAATTTTGTTGGTGATGCGCACATCCAGACGCGGCGCGATTTCAGCCGTGGCGTTGTCTTCCACCGTTCCGCTCAGCACTGCGTTGGGCGAGCTGATCCTTGCCTTGTTGTCCAGCACCCAGTTGTTGCTTACGCCCGCCACTGGCACCTTGGCATCGGCACTACCAAGCTCGCGCTTTACATGCAGCGTCAGGGTAATCACCGCTCCACCGGCTACGTCGGTGAATTTGCATTCCAGCCTCTTGCTACCGGCCGGGATCTGCGCTGGGCAATTGTGCGTGTTGAAGCTACCGGGAGCGGAATCGACCGTGACGCTGATCGCTGGCGTACGCGCATGTGCAAGGTTTGAAATACCAGGCAGGTCATCGACCAGGTCAAGCGTCTGGATCGGCAATACGGTTGCACCCGTCGGACGGGTGATCTGGATTTTCCAGTACAGATCCGTGTCAAGCTCGCCCAAGACGACGTTTTCGGACCAGCTGACGTTGTCCTTTGAAACCTGTTTCGCAATATCGATCTTGCCGCTGTCAGGAACTTTACCAACCGGTGTTCCTACCAGATCCTTTCCTGCCTCCGCGCAATCATTGCCGGCATTTGTGTCGGCCGGGTAAGGGCGGGCGCCGGGCAGCGTGCCCAGAATATCCATTGCGGTGGTGGAACCGCAGGCCTTGTCACTAAGCGTGACTGGCGCTGCGTTCGGCGCCATCGGCGCGATCGTGGTGGTGAAGGACATGCTCAACGACGCATTGATCGCAAGCGTCCCCGTAGTGGTGGTTTCGCACTCCACAATTTTTGTGTGTTGCGGGCTGGGACGCTGTGCAAGCTCCGCAGGTGTTGCGGCATCACGGACGCTGCACGTCCAACCACTGGAAATGTCGATGAGCGCATCAGCATCAATTTCTTCCGGGCGCATGAAATCCAGCACCCGCAACGGCGCTGCCGGGCTGTAGCTGAGCACGCCGGTGCTGTTGGCTGCATTCGTGAAGGTCAGCTTGGTGGTGATCTGCGTGCCGGGAGTTTGCGGACCGGAGATCACGCCACCGCCACCAGCCTTGAGCTTTTCTTTCTTCAAACTCAGGTCGGCCAGCGGCGTATCGACCATGTAGTTCACGCTGGTCGTATTGTTGGTCGGGTCACCATCGGCCAAGCTGGGGTCCGGATTGACCTTGACCGCGATGCTCCCGGCGCCAGGCGTAGGCGGCATCTTTACCGGAATGACGAACGGCTTTTCGCTACCTGCGGCCAAGGTTCCGTTGACCTGGCAGGTCAGCGTCTGCCCGGAGGATGGGGCATTGGATGCCAACAGACAGCCCACCGGCAAATTTGCGTTGTCGATGACAAAGCCATCCGGGATCAACGCTTCGATACTGCCATTGGTCGAAGTGACCGGGCCATTGTTCTTGTACTTCAGCGTCAGCGTCGCATTGCTCTCAGGCAGGTGCGGACCGGCGGACAGGCTTGCCAGCGCCTGGATGTCGGTACCTGGATCGGCGCTATAGGCCACCGAATCCTTGTTGTTTGCGTCTACCACCCGATCCAGATAGCCGCTGACCGGAACGATTTCGACATTATTGTCAAAGCTGCCTTCTGCCCTCTGCACGCCCTCTACAACAATGCTCGCATTGGCGAAACTACTGGCCTGCAACGGCCCGCTGTAGGTACAGGTGACCGTATGCAATGGCTTTTCGATCACACAGCTGGCCGCCGGCCCCGCGCTCACTGCTGCGCTGGTCGCTTCAAACTGACCGACGCCACCGGGCAATTTATCAACAACTTTGATCGACGCACCTGCAGGAATGTCTGCATTGACGCCGCCGATGCGCGGCTTCAGCTCAAAGCTCATCTTGCCGCTGGCGACCACATTGCCAACCGGCGAAGTCTTTAGTTTGGTAACCGTCAGATCGCCGCTGGGGGTAACGCTGCCGGTATTGTTACTCGCGCTGGTATTGCCCGGGTCATCACCGGTGGCAATAAAACTCAGCGATTGTGCAGGCTGCACACCCTTGACCTGTACGCGCAGGGTTCCGTCGATGACACCAGGCGGAATGGTGCAGGTGAGCGTTCCCGACACCGGGCCGGTGCAACCTGCCGCCAACGCGTCTGCGGGCTCGACGGTTACCTCGGCCGGCAGCTTCAGCGTGAATGTGCCGCCCGAACTGACTGGCGCGGTATCCCAGCTGACTGCGAGAGCCGCTTTCATCTCGACGCCGAGATTTGTTGGCGGCGTTACTTCCTGGGGAATCACCGCTGCCATCGCCCCAGCGACTGGAAGCATGCCCCCGATGACAAGCAGCAGCGCCACCGCACGATGCTTCCAAACTGCGATTTGCGCCCAACGCCCTGCTCGACGATGAGCGGACTCAGCGCCTGACTTCAAGGATTTGACCACTTCACCTTCGGACTGGATGTACATCGGTAAGCCTCTTGCAAACGCTGCGCGCGCGGGCCGCCAGATCTGGCAGCCCGGGAAAATTCATGTTCGTCAGACGGTTCGCCCCAAAACGAGCCGTCAATTCAGCGCCGTGAGGCGCCTGTATTGGCGCGGATTCTTACGGCGCGTGCGTGCCTATTCAGTTCCGTTTTGTGACGGAAACTCTCACTTGCTCGCGCAACTAACCCTTGGCGTTGCGTGTTAAACCACTATCACGTTGATTTCACACAGAAATTACGCGAATAAAATTCACAAATGTGAATTTGACAGCCCGCATATTTTTGAACAGATGCTTAACGGAAAACTGTGAATCAGGCCGTAAGACGGTACCCAGCACCCCGAACTGCGCGAACCGGGAGGGTACAGCCGGTGGCCGACTGCACGCGGTTGCGCAGACGGTGCACCAGCACTTCAATCCGGTGCGGATCAAAGCTCCAGGGCTGGTCGGTGAGGGCAGCAATCAGGCGCTCGCGGGCGACTGTCTCAGCCGGCGAGGAGAACAACAAACTGAGAAATGCGCGCTCAGCCTCGGTCAGTGCCAATACCTGCGCGTTGGGCCCACGCAGGTCCCAGCCATCGGATTCCAACGCCCAGCCGGCACCAGCCCCAGAAACAGCGGCTTCGATCAGCTGCGCCGCCTCACCGGGCAAGCGCCGGCGCAGGCTGTACAGCTTGGCGGCGAGGAATTCAGGCTCCGGGCGGTGCGGCAGGCAGGCATCGGCGCCGGCCCACAGGCCATCGGCAATCAATTGCGGGGTATTCGGGTCGACCAACAGGACCACACCCAGATCATCACGACGGCGCAGGTGCTCGACCGTCTCGACCATGCCGGCGCGGACCCGGCTGGTGTCGATGACCACGATGTCACAGGGAACGATCACCAGTTCGCGGTACAGCGCTTCAATACTGTCCAACGCTTGGATCTGAGCACCATAGGGCAACAGCGGCTGCAACAGCTCCAGGTTGCCGACAATCCAGATACGCAGTGGCGCCAAGGCCGTGGGATTGGCTGCGCCCATGGGCGCATAGTTCAAATCCGATACCACAAACTCTCCCTGTCGGGCGTCAGTTAGACAGCCCACCTATAACCGGGATTTTAGCCTAGCGTAATGTCAGTTATCGCAGAAACGGGGTACACATCGTTTTGTGAATGGAATGGGCGCCACTTTCGCGGCGCCCATTCAGCAACATTTACTCGGCAGGCACGCCCATTTCCTGCAGCAGCGCCGGTGCCGGGTACACCTTGGCCAACAGCCAGCGCAGGTAGCGCATGTCCACGTGCACGGCACGCTTGTAGCGCGGGTCGAACCACCAGCTGGCGCTGACCGATTCCCAGTTGGAGTCGAAGTTCAGGCCGATCAGCTCGCCCTTGGCGTTGAGCACCGGTGAACCGGAATTGCCGCCCGTGGTGTCCAGGTTGGTCAGGAAGTTGACCGTCTGCGTCTTCAAGACCGGATCGGCGGTGCTGCCAAAGTCCCCCTTGGCGATCGCTGCCAGCAGCGGCTTGGGTGCGTCGAACGGCACCGTATTGGTGTTCTTCTCGACGATGCCGGCCACCGTGGTCACCGGTGCATAGCTGACCGCATCACGCGGATGCAGTGCCTCGACCTGGCCGTAGCTGATACGCAGGGTGCTGTTGGCATCCGGGTATACCGCCCTGCCCTGGCTTGCACGCCATGCAAACAGCGCCTGCATGTAGGACGGACGCAGGCGCAGCTGCTCGCCTTCGCGTTCCTTGCTCTTGCCTTCGGTCGCGATCTGCGCCTGCACCAGTACGGCGGCAGCCTGCACCAGCGGGTCAGCTGCAACCGCCTGGCCCTGCCGCGCGGTCGCAAAACGCGACAGGCGTGCTTCCTCCGTGCCCAGACCGGTACCCTTGTAAAGCGCATCCAGACGCTGCGTCAGTTGTGCCGGTGTACGGCCGAAAACCTCGTCATAGCCGCGCTCGCGCTGGTCGTCGGGCAATTGTTGGTAACGCAGCATCAAGGCACTGATCAGCGCCTTCTCGGTGGCTGGATCGTAGCGGCGCTGTACCTGCTTGAGCACCCCTTCGATCAGCGCCTGGTCACGCTGCTGATAGCCACTTTCGCGCTGTGCGTCGGGCTTGGCCGACTCGATGCGCAGGCGTTCAAGCAGCATCGCCGAACGCAGCAACTGGGTCTGGCTGGACAAGGTAGCGAGCAGGAACTCACCTGCAGCTGCCTGCTGCCCTGCGGCCAGCGACGCAAACAGCGCATCGATATCAGCCTTGTATTTGCCGTCGGCGCTGGCCAGCATCGCCTGCTCATCCTGCGCACGCTGGTTCTTGGCAACGCTGCGCAGCAGGCCTTCCAGTTCGCCGGCGGCACGCTTGCGGTTGTTCTTCAGCGACTGCAGCTGTGAGGCATAGCGCGTGCGTGCATCGGCATTGCCCTTGCCCTGTGCTTCGATCACGTCGATCAGCTGCTGGAACACCTCGACACGGCGCGGCAGCACGGTATCGATCTGGCTGGCGAATTCGTCGGCGGTACGCAGACGGTAGGTGGTGCCCGGGTAACCGGCCAACATCGCGTAATCGCCTTCCTTGGGACCATCCAACGACATCTTCAGGTGTGCCGGCGGCTGGTAAGGCACGTTGTCCTTGCTATACGGCGCCGGCTTGCCGTCCTTGCCGACGTAGGCACGCAGCAGGGTGAAATCGCCGGTGTGGCGCGGCCACATGAAGTTATCGATCTCATCGCCGTAGTTGCCAATCGCACGCGGCGGCGCATAGACCAGACGGATGTCGGTCAGCTCCAACTGGCGGATGCGGTAGAAGTCAGTGCCGTAATACATGTTTGCCACCGAGCAGCGCACGCCGCCTTCGGCTTCGCAGTCGGCGACGATGCGCTTGCGTGCGCTTTCCACCGCGTCGTAGTACGCACGCCCGGTCTTGCCGCGGGCGTCCTTGAGGACGTCATCGGTGACCTTGTCGAAGCCCACCGTCACCAGCACCCGGTAATCCGGATTGGCAGCGCGCTCATCGTCGCGGCCCTGGGCGATGAAACCGTCGTCGATATAGTTGTGCTCCTTGCTGGCGTTGTACTGGATGACGCCATAGGCCACGTGGTGGTTGGTCAGCAGCAGGCCCTCGTCGGAGACGAACGAGCCGGTACCACCGCCGACACGCACCACCGCGCTGAGTGGCGGCGCGGTGACATCGGCCAGCTGCTTCGGGTCACCCTTGAAGCCGGCTTCCTTGAGCGTCCTCGCCAACTCCGGCAGCTGCGTAGGCATCCACATGCCTTCGTTGGCGTGGGCGGCAGCGGCGGCCAGGCTCATGCCCAGCGCCAGCGCGGCGGTAAGCGGTTTACGCGTCATCGGAACTCCAGCGGATTACAGAACAGCCGTGGACAGTAGCGGCCCCCGCCAACACCGGCAACCGCCAGCAGTCACGCAATATCGCCGACGCTTGTGGGAGCGGCGTCAGCCGCGAAGCCACCACCCCATCCGCAGCCAATAGCGCATTTGCCACGCCGAAGATCAGCGTTGTCGCGAAGTCATACTGCACTGGCTTCGCGGC